>CAZIVN010000216.1:0-4302 GCA_964542685.1 uncultured Halobacteriales archaeon | reverse complement strand
AGGTCCCCTCGACGTAGCGGTCCGGGAGCGGTTCGCCCGTCTCCGGGTCCCAGCCGACCTTGATCGCCTTCTCGTAGACGTACCCCTCGGCTTCGAGGGCCTCGACGATCTCGCGCGTGATCTCGGTGTTCGTCGCGTCGTGGGTGTGTCCGTAGTTGTCGAAGTCGACGTTGAACTGCGGGAACGTCTCCTGGTACTGCTCGTGGTACTCCAGGGCCAGCGTCTCCGGGTCGCGGCCCTCCTGGCGGGCCTGAACCGCGATGGGCGTCCCGTGCATGTCCGAGCCACAGACGTACGCGGTCTGCTGGCCCAGTTTCGACAGCGCGCGGTTCAACACGTCGGCGTTGACGTACCCGCGCAGGTGCCCGACGTGCAGGTCGCCGTTGGCGTAGGGCAACCCGCAGGTCACCACCGCGGGGTCGTCGGTCGGGAACTCGTCGGTCATCTGTCTGTGCCTCCGGTCCGTGCGGGCCTAAAACCCGCCGATATCGGTGTCATCGTTCGTGGTCGTGCGCTCGCTGGTCGAGAACGGTGCGTGCGAGGCGTCGCGTTTCGCGCCCGCCGGTACCGGCATGACCCGGCGTGGAACGGGCGCTCCGCGGGACGGCCGGCTACCGGTCCATGCGACGCATGGGAGGAAGCGTCGACGTGCGCGTGGCCGTCCGTGTCACGAACCCACTTTCTGCGCCGGAGCACAAAAGCGTCGCGGTCGCGTGGGGGGGTCTCGCGGGGCGGCGGTGACCGTAGCCGTCGAGCGCTACGGCACCAGGGCCACGACGCCGCCGGCCAGCCCGAGTGTCACCAGCAGCCGACCGACGCTCCCGGCGAACGTCGCGGCGGCGAACCGGTAGTAGTCCCGCTCCAGTACGGCGAACGCGTAGATGCTGATCGTGTCGGGGAAGAAGGGGACGGACAACGCGAGCGCGAGCCCCGCGTAGCCGTACCGTCTCGCGAGGTCGACGGCGGTGTTCTCCGACCACGAGACCACGTCGAACCGGGACGCGCGGAGGTAGCGGACCACCGGCCCGGACTGCTTGACCTCCTGCCCGATGTGGAACGCGAAGACGCTCCCGGCGGCCTTCCCGAGCCCGCTGACGACGACAACGACGACGAGAACTGCCCACGTGGGGAGTCCCAGTTGCATCTGCCCGACCGGCGCGAGCACCACCTCGCTCGGGAGCGGGAGCACGAACGCGATGAGGAACGAGTACAGGGCGATGAGGCCGATCCCGGGCCACCCTCGGGCGGCCTCGACGCTGGGTTCGAGCCACTTGGCGACCATCCCCACGACGCCCTCCAACCAGTCGAGGACGGTCACGGCCGACCGAACGGACTCGCCAGTAGCGACGGGTGTGCCGGCGAGGCCTCCGAGGGCCTCGGTCCCGAGGACGGCGAGGGTCACGTGTAGCACCCACGACTCGCGTGTACTAAGCCTGGTGGTTTTCGGGCAGGTGTCCGCTCCTGTGGCGGATCAATCGGCTGCCGCGGGCACGCACAGTCGCTCGACGTCCGCGACGAACGACTCCAGCATCCTGCGGGTGACGTGGGGCATACAGACGACGCGCAGTTTCCCGTCGCCGGTTCGAGAGATCCGCCAGCCGTCCTCGCGGAGCGCTTCGAACAGGCGGTCGTCGGTTTCGGCGGCGACCAGCGGCAGCGACGGCTCGACGACCCTCGCGTTACAGTCCTCGAGTCGGTCGGCGAGCCACTCTGCGTTTACCATCGACCGCTCGTAGTTCGCGCGGTAGCCCTCCGGCCAGAGTTCGCGCATCGCCGCCACCGCGGAGGCCACGCCAGCGCCGCTGCGCGTCCCCGTCAGCGTCGCCTGGGACTTCGACTCCAGGTACGGCGTGTCGACGGCCAGTTCGTCGAGCAGCGACGCGTCGCGGACCAGCAGCCCGCCCGCCGGAATCGCCGCCTGGCCCACCTTGTGCGGGTCCACCGTCATCGTGTCGACCGGTGCGTGCTCGAAGTTCCACTCGCGGTCGGTGAACGGGAGCAGGAACCCGCCCCAGGCGGCGTCGACGTGGAACGTGGCGTCGACCGAGGCCGCGATGTGACCGAGCGCCGGAATCGGATCGACCCGGCCGTACTCCGTGCTGCCGGCCACGCCGAGCACCATCGCGGTGTCCTCGTCGACGGCGGCGGCCACGGCCGCCGGGTCGGCCCGGCGGTCCTCGTCCAGTGGCGTGATCCGCAGTTCGACCCCCAGGAGGTCCGCGGCCTTCTGGAAACTGAAGTGTGCACTCGCGGGGACGACGACGTTCGGGTCGGTCGTCGTCGCACGCTCGCGAGCGATCCGAACGGCCTGGATGTTCGCCTCGGTACCGCCACTGGCGACGTAGCCTGCCGGGTCGGCGAGTCCGGCGAGCGACCCCAGCAGGTCGACGGCCTCCGACTCGAGGTCCGCGACGGTCGGGTACGTCGCCGGATCCCCGGGGTTCGTCGCCAGGAACTCCTCCGCGGCCTCGCGTGCCGCAGGGTGGGGCTCGGTACACATCGACGAGAGCACCCGGGAGAACTCCTGTGGCCGTTCGCGCATACCAGTCACTCAACGCGACCAGTAATTTGTACGTTGCGATACTGCCGGACGGAAGTCAATTCGAACGAACTCGCCGACTGGCAGACGAGCGCGTTCGAGTAGTTCCGTCCGGCAGTAGAAAACCCGTCGTCGGAGAACTGACGTTTCCGACGAGCGTCGGTCGGATCAGCCCTCGGAGTCGTCCTCGTCGTCGCCCTCGTCGCCGAGCACCGTCGCGTCCACGATGCCGCCCTGCCCTCGGATCACGACGCGGACCTCGCCCTCGATGGGTGCAGTGTCGCCGCCGGGCGACTCGCCGGCGCTCTGCTCGCCCTGGATCGAAGCCTCGGCCGTCCGGTAGACGTAGACGGTCTCGCCGGGCTCTAGCGTGTTCCGCAGTTGGACGGTGTACTGCTCGGTCGTCCCGCCGTCGGGGTTGGCTTCGACGACCGAGACCACGCTCCCGCGTGCGATCGGTTCGTCGCCCTCGTTCGTGATGGCGACGGCGCCGTCGGTGCGCTCGTAGGTCAACTGCGGCAGCGTCTCCTCGGCGAGGACCTCGTCGACCCAGTCCCGCCGGGGCGCCGACTCGACGCCGGTCTCGGTCACCTCGTAGTCGACGACGGAGGTCGTCTCCTGGCCGTCGACTTCCTGCGTGACGGTCAGGTTCAGCGACTCGACCAGCCCCGCGTCGGTGACGACGAGTTGCCCCTCGATCCGGGTGTAGTTCCCGACCGCGGTCGACGTCGCGTTCGCGTCGTCGGCGACACCCTGGACGGCGAGCGTCACGGCTCCCTCGTCGGCTGCCGCCACGCTGACCTCGGCAGCCGCGAGGATCGGTCGGAGCCCGCTCAGTCCCGCCTGTCGCTCGACCTGGCTACTGCCGGTGAAGGCGGTCTGTTGCTCGGCCCGGGGCGTGACCTGGCGGACGACGGAGACGGACCCGTTCGTGTACTGCAGCGTCTCGAAGGAGCCCCGGCCCACGCTCGTCGTCGTTCGCACGAGGATCGACCCGTCCGACCCGTAGACCACGGTCGAGTTCGCCGTCAGCGTGTTCCGCGGGGCCTCGACCGTCGTGTTCGTGACGGTGACAGCGCCCTGTTCGTCGATCAGAGACTCGTGTGCGTCGAGCAACGCCGCCGGGTCGTCGATGCCGTCATCGGAGACGCCCGGGGGGAGAGACGCCGTCGTCTCGGACCTGTCCGAGCCGTCTCCGTCCGGTGTCTCCGTGACCGTCGTGCCGTTCGTCGTCATCGTGCCGTCACCGCCCGGGGTCGCAGTGCCGTCGCTCACGCCGGAGCAACCGGCCAGCAAGACGAGCGCGACACACAGGACGGCGAGGAGGGCTCCGTTGCGTGGCATCGGGTTCGTCTCGGACACTCACCGACAAGAACCTTTCAGTTTCGAGACGATCGAAATCTCGGGTCAGCGAATCGAGTCCAGCAGCAGCTTCTGCTCGACGCGTTTGACCTCGTGCTGGACGTCCCGGACCGCGTCGATGTTCGCGGAGATAGAGGAGACGCCCTCGTTGACGAGGAACCGGACCATCTCCGGTTTCGACCCGGCCTGCCCACAGATAGAGGTCGCGACGTCGTGTTCGCGGCAGGTCCGGATGGTCTCGCCGATCAGTTCGAGCACTGCGGGGTGGAGTTCGTCGAACCGGTCGGCGACCCGGCCGTTGTTCCGGTCGACCGCCAGGGTGTACTGGGTGAGGTCGTTCGTGCCGAAGGAGGCGAAGTCGATGCCCAGGTCGGCCGTCTCGTCCACACACAGCGCGGAGG
>CAZIVN010000215.1:0-4314 GCA_964542685.1 uncultured Halobacteriales archaeon | reverse complement strand
CGTTCGTCTCCTCGCACGGCCTCGGGACGATGGGGTACGGCCTGCCGGCGGCCATCGGCGCCGCCACGGCCGACCCCGACGCGACGGTCGTCTGCTTCGAGGGCGACGGCTCCTTCCTCATGACCGCCCAGGAACTGTCCGTCGCGGTCCGGGACGATCTCGATATCACGGTGTTCGTCCTCAACAACGAGGCCGTCGGCCTGGTCCGGCAGTGGCAGGACGGCTTCTTCGACGGCCGCCGGATGGCCTCGGAGTACCCGTGGGTGCCGGACTTCGCGACGCTGGCCGAGGCCTTCGGCGCGACGGGCTACACCCTCGCGGAGTACGACGACGTCGCCGACACCGTCGCGACGGCACTGGCCGACGACGGGCCGGCCGTCGTCGACGTCCACATCGACCCCGAGGAGGAGGTGTACCCCATCGTCCCGAGCGGTGGGGCCAACGACCAGTTCGCGCTCGGCCCGGACCAGCTGGACGAGCGGGGTGACGCGACGTGACCGACGAGCGATTCACCCGGGAGGCGAGCAGCCACGCCGACCGGCACGGCGAGGACGCCGACGCGCCCGACGCCCCGGGCGCCCTGCGGGGTCCGAGCCCGAGCGAACGAGAGCGGCCGGACGGCCGACGAACGGACCACGGCGTCCGCGCCGTGCCGGACGACGAGACGGACCACCCGAGCAGGCGGGCGGTACTCTCGGCGGTCGTCGACCACGAACCGGGCGTGCTCTCGTCGGTGGCCGGCCTGTTCTCGCGGCGGATGTTCAACATCGAGAGCCTCACCGTGGGCCCGACCGGCGACGACGACTTCGCCCGGATCACCGTCGTCGTCGACGAACCGACCCCCGGCGTCGAACAGGTGAAACGGCAACTGCGCGGGCTGGTCCCGGTCCACGAGGTCCGGGAACTCGACGACAGCGCCGTCGAGCGCGAGACCGCGCTCGTCGAGGTGTGCTGTGACCGCCCGGACGCGGTCCACTCCGCCGTCGAGACGGTCGGCGGCGAGGTGGTCGACGCCACGCCGGCGACGGTCACCGTCGCGGTCGGTGGCTCGACCGAACACGTCGACCGGGCCATCGAGCGGTTCGCCGCGTTCGGCCTCCGCGAGATCGCTCGCACCGGCGCGACGGCACTGGCCCGCGGCGAGGCACCGACGACGGAGTGGGCACCGACGGCCGAGGCGACGGGCGACGAGACGGGATCCGAGGAAGCACAGGGCGGACGACCGACCGACAGCGACAGCAGACAGACCAGGAGACACACCGATGACGACTGACCGGCGACCCGACGACGCACAGCGCGCGACCGTACACTACGAGCGAGACGCAGACCGGACGTACCTGGAGGGCCGAACCGTCGCGGTCCTGGGCTACGGGAGCCAGGGCCACGCCCACGCACAGAACCTCGCCGACAGCGGCGTCGACGTGGTCGTGGGACTGCGCGAGGACTCCGCGTCCCGCGACGCGGCCCGCGAGGACGGCCTGCCCGTCGCCACGCCCGAAGCGGCGACACACGAGGCCGACGTGGTCTCCTTCCTCGTCCCCGACACCGTCCAGCCGGCGGTGTTCGAGGACGTTCGGGACGGCATCGACCCCGGCGACACGGTGCAGTTCGCCCACGGGTTCAACGTCCACTACGGCCAGATAGAACCACCAGAGGGCGTCGACGTGACGATGGTCGCGCCGAAGGGCCCCGGCCACATCGTGCGCCGGGACTACCGGCGCGGCGAGGGCACGCCCGGACTGCTCGCCGTCTACCGGGACGCAACCGGCGAGGCGAGCGAGCGCGCACTGGCGTACGCGAGCGCTATCGGCTGTACCCGCGCGGGCGTCGTCGAGACGACGTTCCGCGAGGAGACGGAGACGGACCTGTTCGGCGAACAGGCCGTGCTGTGTGGCGGCGTCACCGAACTGATCAAGGCGGGCTACGAGACGCTCGTCGACGCCGGCTACAGCCGGGAGATGGCGTACTTCGAGTGTCTGAACGAACTGAAGCTCATCGTCGACCTCCTGTACGAGGGCGGCATGAGCGAGATGTGGGACTCGGTCTCCGATACCGCCGAGTACGGCGGGCTCACCCGCGGCGAACGGGTCGTCGACGACGACGTCCGCGCGACGATGGACGACCTGCTGGCGGAGGTCCAGAACGGCGAGTTCGCCAGCGAGTGGATCGCCGAGAACCGGGCGGGCGGCCGCGCGGCGTACAACCGTCGCAAGGCGGCCGACCGCAACCACGACATCGAGGCCGTCGGCGCCGAACTCCGTGACCTGTTCGCCTGGAGTGACGGGGACGGGGCCGCCGGCGGCGACGCCGCGGCCGACGCGGAGGTGACCTCCGATGACTGAGCAACGCGACGACCGGGCGACGATGCGGTCGGTCGACCACACCCACCCGCACACGGACGCGCCGTTCGGCGACTCGGGCGTGTACGACCGGGGCCCGGAGGAGGGAGCGGACGACGCCGACCGCGAGGCGGCAGCGGAGAACGAGTCGGTCCGCCCCGACGGCGGCACCGAACCGCCGGTCCCCCAGCCGGGGTGGGCCGTACACGACCTGTCGGGCGACGAGCGATGAGCTCCGGGACGCTGTACGACGCGGTCTGGGACCGCCACAAGGTGGCGGACCTGCCCGACGGCCGCGACCAGTTGTTCGTCGGGCTCCACCTCCTCCACGAGGTGACCAGCCCGCAGGCGTTCGAGGCCCTCCGGGAGCGCGACCTGGACGTCGCCTTCCCCGACCGGACGGTCGCGACGACGGACCACGTCGTGCCGACGGCGACGGCCGAGCGCGAGCGCCCGCTCGCGGACGACGACGCGGAGACGATGCTGTCGGCCCTGGAGCGCAACGTCGACGAGGCCGGACTGGAGTTTTTCGGCCTCGACGACGAGCGCCAGGGCATCACCCACGTCGTCGCCCCGGAACTCGGCCTGACCCAGCCCGGGATGACCGTCGTCTGTGGCGACTCCCACACCAGCACCCACGGCGCGCTGGGCGCCGTCGGGATGGGCATCGGCACCTCCCAGATCCGTGACACACTGGCGACGGGGTCGCTCGCGGCGGAGAAGCAGGCGGTTCGGCGCGTGGAGGTGACGGGGTCGCTCGACGACGGCGTGGTCGCGAAGGACCTCGTCCTCGCGACCATCCGCGAACTGGGCGTCGACGGCGGCGTCGGCTACGTCTACGAGTACGGCGGCCCCGCGGTCCGGGACCTGGACGTCGAGGGCCGGCTGGCGCTGTGCAACATGTCCATCGAGGGCGGCGCCCGCGCCGGCTACGTCAACCCCGACGAGACGACCTACGAGTACCTCCGGGGCCGGCCGTACGTCCCCGACGGCGAGGCGTTCGCGGAACGGCGCGAGTACTGGGAGTCGATCCGCTCGGGACCGGACGCCGAGTACGACGACGTCGTCGAGATCGACGGCGACGCGGTCGAACCGATGGTCACCTGGGGGACGAACCCGGCCCAGGCCGTCGGCGTCGGGGAACCGGTTCCCGACCCCGAGGACCTGCCCGAGGGACAGCGCGAGGCCGCCCGCGCGGCCCAGGCACACACCGGCGCGACGCCGGGCGAACCGATGGCCGGGACGCCCGTCGACGTCGCTTTCCTCGGGACCTGCACGAACGGTCGGGCCGCGGACTTCCGCCAGGCAGCGGCGGTCCTCGAGGGCAACGCGGTCGCCGACGGCGTCCGCGCACTGGCGGTGCCGGGGTCCGGGACGGTCCGGTCCGAACTCGAGGCCGAAGGCGTCGACGAGATCTTCCGCGACGCCGGCTTCCAGTGGCGCGAGGCCGGCTGTTCGATGTGCATCGCGATGAACGGCGACGAACTGGTCGGCGACGAACTGTGTGTCTCGTCGTCGAACCGGAACTACGTCGGCCGCCAGGGCAGCGCCAACGCCCGGACCGTCCTGGCGAGTCCCGCGACGGTCGCCGCCGCGGCCGTCCGCGGGGAGATCGCCGACCCCCGGGAGGTGGCCGGATGAGCGGTGACGCGACCGGCGGTGGCCCCGGCAGCGAGAGCGACGCGCCGGGCCCGGACCGCGGCACGCCCGTCCGTCGGGTGACCGGCACGGGCGTCCCCGTGCGGGGCGACGACGTCGACACCGACCAGATCGTCCCCGCGCGGTTCCTGAAGGCCGTCTCCTTCGACGACATGGCGGAGTACGCGTTCCACGACGCCCGCCGGGACCGCCCCGACGGTGACCCGCACCCGTTCGACCGGGACCGGTACCAGGGGGCCCGGATTCTCGTCGTCAACGACAACTTCGGCTGTGGCTCCTCGCGCGAACACGCCCCGCAGGCGCTCATGCGCTGGGG
>CAZIVN010000214.1:0-4330 GCA_964542685.1 uncultured Halobacteriales archaeon | reverse complement strand
GACCGGATCCGGTACGCCGTCACCCCGCGGTTCGCGGTGACCTGCTCGGAGGCCTGTCTGCGTGGCGCTCGCGACCTGGCCGACCGGTACGACGGCGTGCGGATCCACACCCACGCCAGCGAGAACCGCGAGGAGGTCGCGACCGTCGAGGACGAGACGGGACTGCGCAACGTCGAGTGGCTCCACGAGGTCGGCCTGACCGGCGAGGACGTCGTGCTCGCTCACTGCGTGCACACGGACGACCGGGAGCGCGAGATTCTCGCCGAGACCGGGACCCACGTCACGCACTGCCCGTCGTCGAACATGAAACTGGCGAGCGGCGTCGCCCCGGTGGAGGACTACCTCGAACGGGGCATCAACGTCGCCCTGGGCAACGACGGCCCGCCCTGCAACAACACGCTCGACGCCTTCACCGAGATGCGCCAGGGGAGCCTGCTCGCGAAGGTCGACCGGATGGACTCCCAGGCCCTCCCCGCCCGGACCGTCTTCGAGATGGCGACGGTAAACGGCGCCCGCGCCGCCGGCTTCGAGGACGTCGGTGCGCTCCGCGAGGGCTACCGCGCGGACGTGATCGGACTGGCCACGGACGCCGCCCGGACGGTCCCCATCCACGACGTTTACTCCCACCTCGTGTACGCCGCCCACGGCGACGACGTCCGGTTCACGATGGTCGACGGCGAGGTCCTCCAGGACGACGGCGAGGTGGTCGTGGCCGACGCGGATCGGATCCGCAGGCAGGCCCGGGAGTACGCAGCGCAGTTCACGCCCGAGGCGTGACGGGCCCGCTCGGCGGCGTCTCTCTCCTCCTACTCCTCGCGCCAGTCGTAGAGCCAGTCGCCGACCAGCGAGCCGACGGCCAGTGGCACCAGGACGAAGCCGAACAGCTGGATGAGGAGCAGGGTGGCCCACCTGGTGAGGGGTTCCCGGGGGGGCCACAGGCGCGGGAGGACCGTCACCAGGAAGTCCCAGAACAGGACGACAGTCAGGAGCGCGACGACG
Organism: uncultured Halobacteriales archaeon; assembly: GCA_964542685.1. Taxonomy (GTDB): domain Archaea; phylum Halobacteriota; class Halobacteria; order Halobacteriales; family Natrialbaceae; genus CAZIVN01. The sequence goes on along the minus strand of CAZIVN010000214.1, from coordinate 3,331 downwards.
GCGCTGACGGCAAGGCGGTACCGGACGCGGTCGCGACTCCCGGAGCGGTCCAGCGGCGGGTCCGGCCAGTCGCGGTCGTCGCTCACGCTCGTCGGTTCGTCGCGTCGGCAATGAACGACTCGGTGTCGGGTCGTCCCTCGGGGGGCGCCGCCGCGGTCAGTCGCCAGGGACCGGACTGCCCTCGGGCGCGGGGTCGATACTGAACAGAACCGCGAACACGGCGGCGGACACCAGCAGGAAGCCGGCGGCGGTGAAGAAGGCCCCGAACACGGACGTCTGGTCCCAGATGAACCCGACTGCGACGGGCCCGGACACCTGTCCGACCTTCCAGGCGATCGAGCGCAGCGACATCGCGCCGGCGACGGCGTCGAAGTGTTCGCCCTCCTCGACGAAGGTGGCCATGCTGGCGGGCAGGCGGAGGCTGTCGGCGACGCCGAGGACGGCGTACGCTAAAAATAGCGAGAAGAAGGCGGGCGGGAGCGTCATCGCGCCGCCGAACGCGGCGACGGTCACCGACGGGAACAGGAGGCCGGCGAACTCCGCGAGGGGGATCAGCGCCGTCCCGAGGGCGTACACCACCGCGCCGACGAGGATGAAGGGGTAGTAACTGCCGACCCGGTCCGTGTACTCGCCGACCTTGCCCTGGAGGAGCGACTTCGTGAGTTTCCCGCCCGCGAGGATCCCGCCGATGGCGAAGGGGTTGATCCCGAAGCCGGTACGGGCGTAGATGGGGAGGAAGATGATGACGGCCATCTTGCCGACGGAGAAGGCGAGACGAAACGTGACCAGGGCCTTGATGGCGGTGCGGCCGAGCAGGTCCCGCAACGTCTCGATGCCGGTGGCCTCCTCCGGGTCGGCGTTGCCGCCGGGGTTGTCACGGAGCGCGACGAACACCGACATCGTCGCCAGTGTCGTCACGCCGACGAGCACGGCGTAGGTGACCTGGAAGCCGTACAGGAAGAGCAGGAGGCCGCCGAACACGTCCCCGGCGAGGCTGGAGACGGCACCGACCTGGTTGTAGGTGCCGAGCCAGAGGCCCCGCTCGCCGTCCGGACTGATCTCGCCGACGACGGCGGAGCCGGTCAGCCAGAGGATGCTGGCGCCGACCCCCTGGACGACGCGCATGAGGATGACGTGTTCGACCGCCGAGACCAGCGAGAACCCGACGAACACGAGGACGTTCAGGAGGAGTCCGAGGAGCAGGTACCGCTTGGCGTTGCCCAGGTCGATCAGCCGGCCCAGCGGGAGCACGATGAGCAACTGGACGACGGCGAAGGCCGTCCCGAACAGGCCCTCGACCGTGCCGCTGGTCGAGAACAGGTCGGCGTACAGCGCCAGTGCGATCAGGATGGTCGAGTACGCCTGGCTGCGGGCGAAGGCGGTGCTGGCCAGGGCGACGAACTCGCGGTTCCGGAACAGCCCGAGCGACCCCCGGGCGGCGCCGTCGGCCACTGTTACGAATCGAAACGGTAGCCAGGCGTGAAAAGCGGACGGCCTCGGAACGGTTTGCCGGGGGCGACAGGGCCCGAGGGGGCGCGGACACCAGTGCCGTCCCGCCCGGTTCCCGCTACACGCCGAGCAGTCGCAGGGCGTCGACGACGGTCATCACGAACCAGGCCATCCAGACGGTGAACACGACCAGTCCGGCCGCGAAGAAGGCGATGGACGTCCCCAGCGTCGCCGCGATGCCGTAAGCGCCCACGACGAGTGCCAGTGCCGCGGCGTTCCGGTACCAGTCGGTGAGTGCACGGACGACGGCGACCCGGACTGGAACCTCCATGCCAGTCGGTCTACCAGCGACCTGCAAATACCTTCGGTCCCGGGCGCTCGCAGGTCCGTCGGATCGTCCGGGACGCCATCCGTTCCCGGTCAGAGTTCGATCCGCTCGACGAGCTGCTCGCCGCCCTCGGTGCGTCGGTTGATGGCGACGATGCGGATCAGGTCCTCGAGGCCGGAGCCGTGGAGTTTCGCCTTCAGGAGGTTGTCGACCTGGTAGACGCCGGCGGCGTTGGTCATCTCGATCTCGACGAGGACGGGCGTGCCGTTGCCCTCCATCAGCGACACCTCCCTGATCGCCTGGCTCGAGATGGTGTTGATGCCGCGGCCACCCATCTCGTAGGGCATGCGCGAGCGGCCCCGTTCCATGTCCAGTGCGTCCGAGACGCGGATGACGCCGGCCTCGGTCGTCAGGGGGTCCTCCTCGGTGTGGTGACAGAGAATCGCGTGGAGCACTTCGCCTTTCACGCGGACGCAGTCGGCGGTGTCGTAGAAGTTCGGGAGGATGCGGTCGAGAATGTCCGCGGCCAGTGGGATGGAGTAGTAGGCGTGGCTGTCGCGGTGGACGACGTGGCCCACGTCGTGCAGCGTGGCCGCGAGCGCGACGACGACTGCCTCGTCGGCCTCGGCCAGGCCCTGTTCGCTGGCGCCGTTGAACGGGACGTCGGCGGCTTTCAGGAGGTCGTACAGACAGAGCGCACGATTCCGCACGATCTCGATGTGCTTCGCGCCGTGGTCGTTGTACCCCTTCCGCGTGACGGGATTGACGTTCTGTGACCGGAGGTAGGTCTGAATCTCGGTGTCGTTCTCGACGAACGCGAGGACCTCGTTGACCGTCTCGTCCGGGAACGCGTGGTCGGCGTCGGGTTGGTACCATCGGCCGCGGTTCTCGCCGTCCGCAGTGGCGTCGTCGCTCATACCTCTACTGCCACTACCCGGCCGGAAAAGACCTCTGGGGGAGCGTGCAGTCGTGTCACGAGGCCGGGTGTCGCACCTCGTTCCCGCGTGACGGAGCAAAAAGCCTATAATTGGTACTGGGTTACGTTGGAACAGAGATGGCACTTGAAACCGTTCCGCTCTTCGTGCCCGGGGGTCCAGGACCGCTGGAGTTGGGTATCCTCCTGCTCATCGCGGTCCTGCTCTTCGGCGCGAACAAGATTCCGAAACTCGCTCGCTCGACCGGTGAGGCCATGGGCGAGTTCCAGAAAGGTCGCGAAGAAGTCGAACAAGAACTCGAAGAGATGCGAGAGGGCATGGACCCGAACTCGTCGCCGTCGACCGGCACCACGACCGGTTCCACGTCGACTGGCACCACCGAGACGGCGACCGAACCCGCCGAGACGGCCGAGGAGACGGCGACCGAGTCGACCACCTCGGACAGTTCGGAGTAACCCCTCTCTTTCTCCCGGGCGTGTGGCCTAGCGGATACGGCGGAAGGTTCCTAACCTTCAGGTCGCGGGTTCGAATCCCGCCACGCCCGTTCCCTCACTGCGTTCGGTCACGGCCGTGGCGTAGTTCGCGAACGCTGCGCGTTCGCTCACTCCCGCCACGCCCT
>CAZIVN010000213.1:0-4337 GCA_964542685.1 uncultured Halobacteriales archaeon | reverse complement strand
GCGAGGGCGAGCGGTTCATGTTCGAACACGGGTACGCGAACAACGACGGCGAACTGGCCTCCCGCGACGTCGTCTCCCGGGCCGAACTGACCGAAGTCAAGGAGGGGCGGGGCGTCGACGACGAGTACGTCCACCTCGACATGCGCCACCTCGGCGAGGAGCGCATCGTCGACCGCCTGGAGAACATCCTGCACCTCGCGGAGGACTTCGAGGGCGTCGACGGCCTCGAGGAGCCCATGCCGGTCAAACCGGGCCAGCACTACGAGATGGGCGGGGTCGAGACCGACGAGAACGGCCAGACCTGCGTCGAGGGGCTGTACGCCGCCGGCGAGTGTGCCTGCGTCTCCGTCCACGGGTCGAACCGCCTGGGCGGGAACGCCCTGCCCGAACTCATCGTCTTCGGGAAGCGCGCGGGTCGGCACGCGGCCGGCGGCGACCTCGGCGAGGCGAAGATCTCGACCGGGCAGACCGAGGACGCCGAAGTCGGCGCGGTCGACACGCCCGTCGACCCCGGCGCGGTGAAGGCGCCGGGCGAGGACGTCGTGGCGGACGGCAGCGGCGAGGCTCGGTCCGACGGCGGTGTCGTCGCCGACGCCGACGCCGTCATGGAACGGACCGTCGAGGCCGAGCGCGCGCGGGTCGAACGACTGCTGGAGAAGGAAGACGGCGCCTCCCACGCCGAGATTCGCTCGCGACTCCAGGACGCGATGACGGAGTACGTCAACGTGTTCCGCAACGAGGACGGCCTGAAGAAGGCCCTGGAGATCATCCGGCAGTGTCGCGAGGACTACCAGGACGTGTACGTCTCGGACCCCTCGCGGACGTTCAACACGGACCTCCAGCAGACCATCGAAACCCGGAACCTCATCGACGTCGCCGAGGCCATCACGCTGGGAGCGCTCGCTCGCGACGAGTTCCGGGGCGCTCACTGGCGCCAGGAACACCAGGAGCGGAAAGACGACGAGTGGCTCAAGCACACGCTGCTGGCCTGGAACGACGGCGAGCCGGAGCTGTACTACAAGCCCGTGATCCTCGAGGGCGAGAACAAGACCTACGAGCCGAAGGATCGCAGTTACTGATACGGTTTCGTTTCATCTATTACCGGTGATAACCCGTACGGGACCGGTGATCACCGGCAAACAGTGAAACGAAACCGTATGAGTACCCACTCGGTTTCTCGTTCGGTCCGGCTCAGTTCAGCCCGAGCGCCGCGAGCAGGTCGATACCCACGTCGAAGTGTTCGGTCAGTTTGTACCCCAGGTAGACGCCGACGATGCCGAGCAGTCCGGGCAGCTCCGGCGGTGCGGGCATGGGCACGTCGAGGAGTCCGAAGACGGCGCCGGTCACGGTCCCGGTCAGCAGCGCCAGGACGATCAGTGCGTAGTTCATGGGTGGCACCTCAGTTGCGACTGCTCGCACAAATTCCTGCCGTTCCGACGGAAGGGTCCCGCCGCCCCGACGACGCGTCGGCGGGGCGAGGACCGTCACCGCTCCAGTAACGACCGGAGGAGTTTCGACTCCGCCTTCTGAAGGTGCTCCGCGGCGGTGCTGGGCGCACAACCCATCTCGTCGGCGACGGCCTCGTGGGAGGCCTCGCGGGGCACCTCGTAGTAGCCCAGCGCGAGTGCCGTCTCGACTGCCTCGCGCTGGCGGTCGGACAGGGCCGCGCGCTCGACCCCGGGCGCCGCGTCGATGGTGCCGACTTCGGTCACGGCGACGTCGATGGGCTCGGGAATCCGGTCGATTGCGGTCTGTATCTCGGTCGACGGGCCGACGACGGAGTACGAGACCGTGCCGTCGCGGGCGTACTCGACCGGTGGGATCACCACTGCCGGACTCCGGTCGACGATGTCGAACAGTTCCCGCAGTGCCTCGTTAGTCGCGTCCCTGACGTAGACGTAGAAGGCGTCGTCGCCGACCGCTGTCAGTTCGTACGCCAGGACCTCCGGGATCGCCTCCACGTCGCGCGCGAACGCGCTCGCGTCCCCCTCGACGTAGTGCATGATTCCGAGTTCGTCGCCGGAGTAGTTCCAGTGCATCGCTGTCGCCCGGTCGACGTACGGAGCGCCGGTGATGAGGTCGAACATCGGGTGAATCTCGTCCGCTCGCCCGCCCGCGTCGAGCGTCAGTCGGACGTGTTTCATGCTGTGGCGAGGTCGACCGGGTTACACTTAAATCCCCGATAGCACTGTCGCAGAACAGACCTGTCGATACGACCCCAACGTGGGAGTACATGCGCACGTTTGTCACCGGGGCCACCGGCGTACTGGGCCACCGGGTCGTCGACGGGTTGACCGACCGCGATCACGAGGTGTACGGACTGGTTCGCGACGAGACGGGTGCCGACCGCGTGGCGGAACTCGGCGGGATTCCGCGTCGCGGTGACGTCCTCGACCGGACAGCCCTGGCGGACGCGATCCCCGACGTCGACGCCGTCGTGCACGCGGCGACGGCGCTGCCGACCGCGACGAGGCCCTCGGACGACGCCTGGACCCGGAACGACCGGGTTCGACGGGACGGCATGGAGAACGTGCTGTCGGTCGCCGGCGACGACGTCGAGTACGTCCTGTTTCCCAGCGTAGTCTGGGTCGCGAGACGGCCCGACGGGTCGGCGTTCGACGAGACGGCCTCCCGGAACCCGGATCGGACGACGCGGTCCGCGGCGGCGGTCGAGACGTTACTGGCCGACGCGGCTACAAAGCAGGGGTTCACGCCGGCAGTCCTGCGGTTCGGGTTCTTCTACGCCCCCGACGCGGCCCACACGCGCCAGTTCGGTCGGAATCTCCTGTCCGGACGGTTCCCGGTCGTCGGCAGGGGGGTGCTCGGCCGCCGCGACGGGACGCTGTCGTTCGTGCACGCCGCGGACGCGGCGCGGGCGGTGGCCGCCGCGGTCGAGGCAGAACTCGGCGGGCTGTACCACGTCGTCGACGATCGGCCCGTGCCATTCGCCGCGTTCGCCTCGACGTTCGCGGAGCGACTCGGCGCGCGCCCGCCCCGTCGCGTCCCGGCGTGGCTGGCACGGTGGGTGCTCGGACGCGAGACGGTCGCCCTCCTGACGCGTCCGATGCCGACGACGAACGAGCGATTCCGCGCTACGACGGCCTGGGAGCCGCGGTACCCGACGCACGAGGCGGGCCTCGCACAGGTCGTCGAGGCGTGGGCGTCGGACGGGACGCTCCGCGAGACGGCGGGAGGGTACGAATGGGCGGCGAACTGACCGACGGCGGGTGGCTGCCCGATCGCGGCGTCGCGACACTGGCCGTCGTCGCGGTCGTCGCCCACCTCCTCGCCGGCGCCGCCCACGGCGCCACACACGTTCTCTCGACGGTTCCGCTGGCGCCGTGGCAGGTCGCGGTCGTCGCGTCCTGTGTCGTGGTCGGTCCGACCGTCGGTACCGGTCTCGTCGTCGCCGGACGGACCCGCGCCGGCGGCGCCCTGATCGCGATCACGCTGAGCGGTGCCTTCGCGTTCGAGGCGTTCGCGCACTTCGTCGTCCCGAATCCGGACCACGTCGGCACCGTGGCCACCGGTGCCGGGTGGTTCGCGGCCACGGCACTGCTCGGGGTCGCGACGGACCTCGTCGGGGTCCTCGCGGGCGTCGGTTGCTGGCGAGCGGACCCCTGACCGCCACGACTGTCGGGACGGCAGGACCGATACTCTCTTGCCCGCGAGTCGTCTATCGGTGGGTCGGTGTGACCGACGGATGCTACTGACGGGAACGGTCGTCGTCGACAGCGAACGCGTCGTCGAGGACGGAGCCGTCGTCGTCTCGGGCGACCGGATCGAACGGGTAGGCGACCGCGAGACGCTCGTCGACGCCTACCCCGACCACGAGCGCGAATCGTACGACATCGTGGCACCGGGGCTGGTGGGGGCACACGTCCACTCCGTCCAGAGTCTGGGACGGGGCGTCGCGGACGACCGCGAACTGCTCGACTGGCTGTTCGACCACGTGCTCCCGATGGAGGCGAGTCTGGACCGCGAGGAGATGCGCGTCGCGGCGGAACTGGGCTACCTCGAACTGATCGAGAGCGGGACGACGACCTGCGTCGACCACCTGTCGGTCGACCACGCCGCGGCGGCCTTCGAGGCGGCCGGCGAGATGGGGGTTCGCGGCGTCCTCGGGAAGGTCCTGATGGACAGGGACTCCCCGGAGGGCCTGCAAGAGGACACCCGGGCCGGCCTGGAGGAGTCCGAACGCCTCATCGGCGAGTATCACGGGGCCTTCGGCGACCGGATCCGGTACGCCGTGACGCCGCGGTTCGCGGTCTCCTGTTCGGAGGCCTGTCTCCGTGGTGCCCGCGACCTGGCTGACCGGTACGACGGCGTGCGGATCC
>CAZIVN010000212.1:0-4342 GCA_964542685.1 uncultured Halobacteriales archaeon | reverse complement strand
ACGAGTTTGCCGACGTTCTCCGGGTGGAACCCGTCGACGTCCTTCTCGGGGTCGATCGACTCCAGGACCGTCCGCTTGTCGACGTGGTCGGGGACCGGCATCTGGACGAGGATGCCGTGGACCGACGGGTCGGCGTTCAGGTCGTCGACCCGGTCGTACAGCGTCTCGGCCGGTTCGTCGGGGTCGATCTCGTGGTGGAAACTCTCGATGCCCAGGTCGTCGCAGGCGCGTTGTTTCATCGAGACGTACGTCTCGCTGGCGGGGTCGTCGCTCATCAGGACCGTCGCCAGCCCCGGCGTCACGTCGTCCTCGCCAAGGCGGTCGACACACGCCGAGAGGTCGTCCCTGATCCGGTCTGCGATCTCGTTGCCGTCGATTATCGTTGTCATCGTTCGAGTGGTCGGAGTGGTGGTCGCGTCCCTGTACCCTGCAACGTCTGCACCATTGAGTGGCCCCGGGGAATAGTTAACCCATTCAACAGTGTCCACGTCGTCCCGCGAGACGGGCGTCCGGTCAGTCCTTCTCGGGTGGGTCGAGGTCGTGGTGGGTCTGGATCTCCGGGAGTCGGCGCTGGACCTTGCCGATCACGCCGGTCATCTCCCCCTCTTTCCGGTACAGCGTCAGCGCCAGGCCGGCCATCGCGACCAGCGACAGGACGGCGAAGGGGCCGCCAGTCAGGACCGCCAGCGCCTGGAGCGTCTCGGCGCCGCCGACCAGCAGGACCGCCACCGCGACCGACCCCTGGACGACGCCCCAGAAGACGACGCTCCCGGTCGACGGCGCGAGCCCCCGGCGCGTCGCCAGGATGGACACGACCAGCGTCGACGTGTCCGCCGAAGTCGTGATGAACACGACGATCAGCGCCAGGAACAGGAACACCAGGAGCTGTCCCAGCGGGAGCGAGTCGAACAGCGGGAACCCGGCGACGGCCACGGACCCGCCGCGACTCGCGATCGCCGCGAGGACGTCTGCCTCGCCGGTGTGCTGGACGAACAGCGAGGTGCCCCCCAGCAGGAGGAACCAGGCGATCGTCGCCGCGGAGGTGGCGACGACAGCGGTGAACACGACCGTCCGGATCCGCCGGCCCCGCGACAGTGCCGCGATGAACAGGCCGGCGAACGGCGCCCACGAGAACCACCACGACCAGTTCCACACCGTCCAGGACGCGACCCAGTCGCCGCCCAGGTGCAGGCTCAGCGGGACGAAGTTGACGACGTACTGCCCCAGCGCCGCGGTCCCTCGCTCCACGACGAACCCGCGCGGGCCGACGGCGATCAGAATCACGCCGAACAGGCCGAACAGGACGACGTTGAGGCCGGCGATGCGACGGATGCCGCGGTGAACGCCCGTGACCGTCGAGAGGACGAAGATCAGCGTGAGCCCCCCGACGAACAGGACTGGGCCGAGGCCGTCGGCGGTGACGCCCCACTGGTAGGCGACGCCGGTGAGGAACTGCTCGCTGACCAGGGCCACCGACGTGGCGATGCCGCCGATGGTCGCGAACACCGCGAGCGTGTCCACGATTCTGGTCCAGACCGAGTTGAGGTTGGACACCCCCAGGAACGGTGCCAGGATCGTCGAGACCCGGAGCGGAGCCCCGCGCTGGAACACGAAGTACGCGATGGGAACGCCGACGACGGCGTAGGCACTCCAGGCCGAGAGTCCCCAGTGGAACAGCGCGTAGGTCAACGCGGGGCCGATCGCTCCGCCGGACTCGGCCGTCGCGCCGAAGTACGGCGGTGGAGTCTGGTAGTGAAACAGCGCCTCGGCCGGGCCCCAGAACACGATGCCGGCCGCGATGCCCGCGGTGAACACGAGCGAGAAGTAGGTGGGGTAGGTGTAGCTCGGTTCGGCGTCCGGTCCGCCGAGTCTGATGTCACCCCAGGGCCCCAGCATGAGGAACAGACAGAAACACACCGCGACGAACATCGCGCCGAGGAAGAGTGGGCCACCGTACGACAGAACGCCGTTCGAGACGGTGTCGACCGCCTCGGTCGTCGCGGTCGGAAACAGCGCCTGGACCGCGAAGAACAGGGCGAACACGACGACCGGCACGCCGAAGACGACCGCGTCGTGGTCGCCCAGGAACCGCCGGGCGACCGGCACGAGCCCAGTGTGTCGGATGTGAAATAGGACTGGTTCTCCCGACGGGTCGTCCGGGTCGGCCCGGTAGGGCAACACCGCGATATAGCCCAGGCCGGAGATGAAAAACAGCAGGGCCGTCGTCAACCACACCCCGCCGGAAACGGCGTCGCCGACGAACGACGGGAAGAAGAACGCAGCGAGGACGATCGCCCCCGTGATCCCACACAGCGGTAGGAGTAGCGTCGCGAGTGCGCGTTCGATTCCGTTCGCTCCGGACGTCGCCATACCAGTGGATGTGGCTCGGACCGCTTAGTAGTACGCCCGAGCGACGTCGTCGGTCACTCGAACACGTCGTCTAGCGGGTCTGACTCTTCGTCGAGCACCGACCGGCCGAGCAGTCGCCCGCCGATGGTGCGCGGGTTGATGACGGTGTCGGCGCCGACGGACTCCAGTTTGTCGACGTGTTTCTCCTCGTTGGCGGCCGCGACGACGCGGACGTCCGGGTCGACGTTGTTCGCCGCGATGACCGCGAGGACGTCCCGGGCGTCGTCGTCGCTTGCGACCACGACGCCGCTCGCGGTCTCGAGTCGGACGTCCGCGAGCGTCGCCTCGTCGGTCGGATCGCCGGTCAGGACGTTGACGTCCATGTCCGAGAGGCGCGTGGCCGCGTCGGTGTCCTCGGTCACGACCACGAGGTCGCCCTCGCCGCCGAGTTCCTCCAGTAGCGGTTCCGTGAGGTCGCCGTGCCCGAGCACCACGACGTGGTCCTCGAGGAGCGTGAGTTCAGATGGCGTCATGTTTCCGAAGGCGGCGGCCATCCGCGACTCGATGGCCGGTCCGACGAGGGCCCCGACGGCGACGGTGAAGGCGCCGGTGCCGAGCAGAATCACCGACAGCGAGAACCACTTCGCCTCCGGGGTCAGCGGCGTGATGTCGCCGTACCCGACCGTCGCGATGGTCACGATGACGTAGTACACCGCGTCCGCCCAGGTGTTCAGCTCGCCGAACTGGTCGCGCAGTCCGTACGAGCCGACGGTCCCGTAGACGCCGACGCCGAGAATCGAGGACAGCGACGCGATCTGGAGCGGCGAGAGGTCCAGCGACTGGTCGAACTGGTCGCGGTTGAGGACCAGGAGCGGGGCGGCCACCAGGATCACCAGCAACAGGGGGACGTCCGTTCGACCGAGCGTCGTCAACGGGAGTACTGCGAGCCCGGGCAACAGCACGACGGCGATCCGCCAGGCGAGTCGCTTGCGTCGCTGGAGCCCGACCGTCACCGGGCCCAGGAGGAAGGCGAACAGGACGCCGGCGAACCGCGCGAACGTCGACGCCGCCGGTAGGATCGTCGCGAGCGGACCCCCCAGCGTGAGGCTCGTCTGACTGAGGTTCGAGAGCCCGGAGACGAACGCCAGCACCGTCACCGCACCCACCAGTCCGACCGTCGTCTTCGCGCCGGAGAGTTCGTCCCAGTCGACCAGCGGGATTCGGTCGTCGGGGTAGAACAGCTCCTCGACGGCACGCTCCGGTCCCTCGCCCTCGTCGGCTGTCACAGTGTGCGTGATTCACGCACAGCGTACAAAAAACGTCCGCCCCGCTGGACGACTTCTACCGGGCCGGCCCGCTCGTACGGTTCGGGGTCACCGTGTACCGGTGACCACCGGCACCGGACGGGAACGCACCGGGAGGCGGCACAGCCGAGCCGTATCAGTCGTCGGCCTCGGCGTCCCGCGCGTCGGTCGCGATATCGACCTCGATCTCGGCGGCTGCGGCCTTGTACTCCGGGATCTTCGCACGCTCGTCGAGCACGTCGTTCGTCAGGCGGTTCGCGGAGGCCGCCGCGAAGTGTGGCGTCGTCCAGACCGACCCCTCCTTGATCGCCTCGGTGACGTTGGCCTGGACCTCGATCTCACCGCGCCGCGAGACGAGACGCACGGTGTCGCCGTCCTCGATGCCGTACTCCGCGGCGTCGTTGGGGTGGACGTCCACGAAGTTCTCGGGGTACTGGCGGTTGAGCGTCGGCGACCGACGGCTCATCGTCCCCGTGTTGTAGTGTTCCTCGAGGCGAGCGGTGGTGAGGATCAGCGGGTACTCCTCGTCGGTCGTCTCCTTGGGCGGCTGGTGGACCACGCCCTCGATCTGCCCGAGTCCGCTCTCGGTCTCGAAGCCGTCCTCGTACAGGTACGAGTCGCCCTCGTCGCCGGGTTCGTAGCAGGGCCAGTGGATCCCCTCCTCGCCGAGCAGGTCGTACGTCATGCCG
>CAZIVN010000211.1:0-4382 GCA_964542685.1 uncultured Halobacteriales archaeon | reverse complement strand
CGACGTCGCGTTCGTGGTGTTCGCACTGGAGTACGTCGCCGACCACTCCTACCAGGGCGACGACCGGGACCCGTCGCAGTACCGCGAGCAGGCACGACGCTGGTTCGACCGGCTCCGCGGCGCAGCCCCGGATGTCGCGGACGCGCTGGAACCGACGGTGGCCCGCGACGAGGAGTTCGCCTTCTCGGGCACCGATCCCCGGGACTGGCCGAACGTCCCGACGGGACGGTAACCGGCCCGTACCGACACCGTCGCGGCTCGCACGACCCACTCCGACCGACGCTCGTTCCTCACTCGGCTCGCAGTCCATCGCGTTGCGTAGGGGGACTCGACGAGCGTCCCGGACCGGCCTGCCGGAGAGCCTCGTCGCACGCGGTCCGTTCTCCCCGAACCTCGATGATATAGGAGCCCGGAGCGGCAGGAGTTCGACATGGACAAGCAGGCGATCCGCGAGCGCGTCTGGGACGACCTCGAGGAGCGTGGTGTCGCCCGATTTCCCTTCCCGCCCCACGACAGAATCCCGAACTTCGAGGGCGCGGGCGCGGCCGCAGAGCGACTCGCGGCGACCGACGCCTGGGCCGCGGCGGGGACGGTGAAAGCGAACCCGGACGCCCCGCAGTTGCCGGTCCGGCGGGCGGCACTGCGGGCCGGCAAGACCCTCTACGTCGCCGTCCCGCGCCTGCGCGAGGCGAAACCGTTCCTCGAACTGGACCCGAACCGGATCGACGACTACGACGCCGCGACGACCGTGAGCGGGATCGGGGAGTACGGCCGGCCGGTCGACCCCGAGGCGATGCCCGACGTCGACCTGATCGTCAGTGGGAGCGTCGCGGTCACGGCCGACGGCGTCCGAATCGGGAAGGGCGAGGGGTACAGCGACCTGGAGTTCGCCCTCCTCTGCGAGTTCGACGCGGTCGACGACGACACGACCGTCGCGACGACGGTTCACGAACGCCAGGTCGTCGAGACGGCGCCGACCGACGCCCACGACGTGCCGGTGGACCTGGTCGTGACGCCGGAGCGGACGGTCCGGACGGACGGGGGAGAGGAGCGTCCCGACGGCGTCGACTGGGCGGCGATGTCCGACGAGCGGCGCGCCGAGATGCCCGTCCTGGAGCGACTGGCGCCGGAGTGAGGCCCCTGGCTCGGGTCCTCCCGTGATCCCCGACCCGGGTCGCCGCGGCGGTGGGATTCAAGCCGCCTCAGACCGAACCGTCGACCATGGATCCGGACGACGAGACGACGACCGCGTACGAGCGCGCCCGGCGCGTCGGCGAGCGACTGCGCGACCGCGGGGAGACCGTCGGCGTCGCGGAGTCGTGTACCGGCGGTCTCGTCGGCGCGCAGTTCACGGCCGTGCCGGGGTCAAGCGACTACTTCGACCGTGCCCTCGTGACCTACGCCTACGACGCCAAACGCGACGTCCTCGGCGTCCCCCGCGAGGCCCTGGACGCGAAGGGGGCGGTGAGCGAACCGGTGGCGCTGGCGATGGCCCGGGGGGTCCGCGACCGCGCAGACGTCGACTGGGGCCTGGCGACGACGGGCGTCGCGGGGCCGACCGGCGGGACGCCGGAGACCCCGGTCGGGACGGTGTACGTCGCGCTGGCCTACGCCGCCGAGTGGGGGACGGGCGAGTCCTACGCCGAGGCGACCCGGTACGAGTTCGAGGGCGACCGCGCGGCGGTCCGTCGCGAGACCGTCGTGGCGACCCTGGAGACGCTGGCGGAGGGCCTGTCCGAGACCGAGTCGTGACGGCCCCGCAGTGGAAAGTTTTGAAACCCCTCCCGTCGTTCGGGAGCACGTCGAATGAACAAGAAAGGGCACGTACTGAACGCCGTTCTGTTGAGCATCGGGCTGGGGTACGTTCTGGAACCGGCCGGCGACGAGACGACGTTCCTGCGGATGCTGGAGGTCGGCGTTCCGGTCGTCCTGGGGGCCCTGTTCCCGGACGTCGACACCGCGTTCGGGAAACACCGCAAGACGCTGCACAACCTCCCGATCCTGATCGGGTTCATGGCCTACCCGCTGGTGTTCGACGGGAACCTCCAGTTCGTCTGGCTCGGCGTGCTCACCCACTACGTGCTGGACGTCCTGGGGAGCAAGCGCGGTATCGCGCTGTTTTATCCTTTCTGGGACGAGGAGTTCGGCTCTCCGACCGGCGTCACGACGTCGTCGGATCGCGCCACGCTGGTGACGGTGATCGTCACGGCCTTCGAGGTCGGTGCCATCGCGGGGATCGTCACCCTGTTGAACGCCGGGACGATCTCCGTCCCGTCCCTGCCCGGACTGTAACTCGCCGGTCAGTTCCGGCCCCGTCGGTCGAGCAGTGTGCCCGCGACGAGGCCCACGACGCCGAGCAGTCCGACCGACAGCGCCAGCGGGCCCGCCTCCAGAACCACGGCGAGGACGACGCCGACGAACAGTCCCAACGCCCCGAGTGCCTGGACTGCGGGCCCGGCGGCGCGGGCTCCCTCGCTGCCGGCGTCACCGGTCGCCCCGACGGGGTCCGAGTCGTCTCCCTCGTCGCCGGTCGTGTCGACCCCCTCGTCTGCCCCGTCGTCGGCCGCCTCGTCGGTCTCGGTTCCGGTCACTTCGTCGCTCTCCGGCGACGCGTCGGTTCCGGCGTCGTCCGGGGCCGCGGCGTCTTCGGGGTCCGTTCGGGGCGGCTCCGCCTCGTCGTCGTCCGTCGTGGGCGGCCCGTCGCCGGCGTCGGACGACGGGTCGGTGTCGGCCATGGGGCGGCCTTCCACTCCCCCGGTTAAATCTCCGACGAATCCCGTCGGCGGTCGACGACGTACGGGACTCCGCTCAGGTCGTCGTGACGGTTAGCTCCGTGATGAGAGCCGCTCTCGAACCGGGGAGGTCGAGCCCCTGGTGGTCCAGTCCCGCGCCGATCCAGACGGCGACGTCGCCCAGTTCCTGGAGGTCCTCGATCGAGAGGTCGCGAGCAGGCTCCCTCGCGCCGCCCGGCGGAATCCCGAAGATCGCGTCGTCCGGAGCGACGGGCCCCTCGGTGAGATAGTTCGAGATCGCTCGGTCGTCACCGTCGAACCCCCGGAACCGCTCCCTGTCGTTCCCGACGGACTCCCAGTCCAGAAAGTCGCCGTCGTCGTTGAGGTCCAACTGGAGGACCAGTCTCACTTCGTCACGCTCCATCGCGAAATCGATCTCCGTTACGTCTCGAAGTCGCCACGATCCGAAGTACACGCCACTCCCCGCGAACTGGTCCTCGGCGGTCAGGTCGACCGACAGTTCGATCCCGCGGTCGTGCGGGCGAGCCGTCACGGTCCCGCCGACGTCGGTTTCCAGGCGAAGTGGCCCCGACGGGGATCGGTACTGGTGTTCGAACGCTGGGTCGGTCCGCGTGCCGGCGTTGTTCGCGGTGTAGTATCCCTCGGACTCGACGGCCTCGACGAGACTCGTGGCCTCGGTCGTGGTCGACGCGGTGGTTCCCCCGGGCGTCTCCGTGACGGCGCCCGGGGGCGTGTCCGTGTCGGCAGCCGGTTCCGTGGTCGGTGTCGCTTCGGTGTCCGTGGCGGGTCCGGTGGTGGTCCCTCCCGGGTCGTCCCCTGAACACCCCGCGACGGCAGTGGTGAGTGCCGTTCCACCCCACAGCAACAGCGCCCGTCGACTGGTGGAGTCACGTTCGTCCCCGGTCATCACGTCCCTGCATTCGTCGCGATTTCACATCAAGACCCGGGCTCGACGAACACCAACTGGGCGACCGATAGGGAACGGACGGCTGGTCACTCGCACCACGAGGCCCAGTCCGTCCGAGCCGAACCACTCTCGCCATATCCCGGAGTTATTTCTCCCGGGTCACGGGATGTTTTATGATTATGAGTAATTTTTTGGGGTGTCGGGACGTACCCTCACACGTCATGGCGACCAACAGTTCCCCCGCGAGCGTTCCGGAGATGCGGGACGACGACGAGGACGACCCCGTGCCCGGTATCGCTCACCCGACGGTCGTGCCCACGAACTTCGAATCGGCCGACGACGAGTAGGGTGCCGGTCGAAGCCGCCCGAAACGAAGATTCTTAATACCGTCCGGAGTACCACCCGGCCATGGGTCTGTTCGACCGTCTGCGCGGCGGCGACGAATCGCGTGTCGCTTTCTTCGGTATCGACGGGGTCCCCTACAGCCTGATCGAGGACAACCCCGACGAGTTCGAGACGCTGCACAAGATCGCCCGCGAGGGGTCGGCGGGCGAGATCGAGAGCATCGTACCACCCGAGTCGAGCGCCTGTTGGCCCGCGCTGACCACCGGGAAGAACCCCGGTGAAACCGGCGTCTACGGGTTCCAGGACCGCAAGTCCGGCAGCTACGAGACGTACGTCCCGATGGGGTCGCACGTCCAGTGTGACCGCCTGTGGGACCG
>CAZIVN010000210.1:0-4391 GCA_964542685.1 uncultured Halobacteriales archaeon | reverse complement strand
CCGGACGTTCGGCTCGAAGTACGCGTAGCCACGCTGGAGGAAATACTGCTTCACGCCCGAGAAGGAGGGTCGTCGCTGGCTCTCGGGGCCGCCGTGGATGCTGACGACGACCGGCGTCTCGCCGGCCTCGTACTCCGGCGGCAGCGTGAAGAAGGCGGGGATGGTCCGCTGGTCGAACGTCTCGTAGCGGACGAGCTCCGAGGACCGGAACGTCTCCTCGGGGATGCCCGCGGTCGGCGCGTACGTCCAGCGCTCGCTCGCGCCGGTCTCGACGTCGACGACGAAGGCGTTGGTGTTGACCGCGTCGCCGGTGGTCGTGACCGCGAACCGTTCGCCGTCCGGGCCGAAGGAGACGCCGCCGGAGACGCCGCCGGGGAGGTCCGGCGCCGGGAACGCCTCGACGGTCGTCGCGCCGGTCAGTTCGCCGACTGTCAGTTCGGCGTAGCCGTCGACGTTGCGCGAGTAGACCAGTCGGCCGCTGTCCTCGTCGACCGCGACGCCGTCGACGTTCCAGTCGCCGCCCTCGCGGACGACCGTCCGCTCGCCGGTCGCGAGGTCGATCCGGGCCAGGGCCAGCGTGTCGCGGTCCTCGTCGGTACAGCAGTACACCGCCTCGCCGTCCGGTCCCCACTCGGGACTGGTAAAGCGGACGTCGTCCTCGTGGGGCGTGACGTGGGTCAACTCGCCCGTCTCCAGGTCCAGCACGTACAGGTCCTGGTCGAAGTTCGAGTACGCCTCCCCGACGAGCAGTCGGTCGTCGTCGGGGCCCCACCCGGCGACGTACAGCCAGCCGTCGCCCTCGTGGACCAGTTCGGCCGCGTCACCGACGGTGTCCCTGTCCTGGACGTACACGTCGAAGACGGCCTCGTCGCGGCGATTGGACGCGAAGGCGAACCGGTCGCCCTCGGCGTCCCAGCCACCCCACCGGTGTTTCG
Source organism: uncultured Halobacteriales archaeon (assembly GCA_964542685.1). GTDB lineage: Archaea > Halobacteriota > Halobacteria > Halobacteriales > Natrialbaceae > CAZIVN01. Next base: position 3,456 of record CAZIVN010000210.1, on the reverse strand, counting down.
CCGACGGTGTGTCCGTCAGCGGGTGGATACGGCCGTCCTCGGCGTCCAGGCGGAAGAACTGGACCCGCTCGTCGCCGCCCTCGTCCATGCCGAAGGCGAGTTCGGGCCGCTCTGGCGACCACGTCGCGAAGGTCACGCGCTCGTCGTAGAACGTCCGTTGCTCGGGCCAGGCGCCCGGTTCGTCGAGCGTCCACACCTGGCTGGTGCCGGTCGTGTCCATCAGGAACGAGAGCCGCTCGCCCTCCGGGCCGAAGGAGGCCCCACCGGCCGTGCGGACGTTGAGGTAGCGCTCGATGTCGTACGTCATACCCCACCGGTACAGTGCCGGGAGATTAGGGGTTCTGGTCGCGGAACCGTGACGGCCGGGGGTGTCTCCGACCGTCCCTCCGTCCGGACCGTCGCCGCCGCCTCCGACACCGTTTAGGTGCGACCCGCGTTACGGTCGGCTATGCCGCTGCGTCGTCGCGCCGTCGGCCGACTCGTCGTCCTCCTGACGGCCGGACTGCTGGGGGCGACCAGCGCTGCCGTCGGCGTCGTCGGACTGGTCGGGTGGGCGGCCGCGACGCTGTTTGCCGTCGGGGCGGCCGTCCAGGCACTCTCTCCGCTGTTGCTCTGGTTCGTGGCCGGCGTCGTCCTCGGGATTCCGCTCGCTGTCGTCGGCTTCGGCGGCGTCGTCGCGACACTCGTCGACGAGGCCGTCTCGGCGCGGAGCCGCCTGCGCCGCCGCGCCGGCCGGACCCTCGCGTCCTACGAGGACGAACTCTCCCTGCTCGGCCTCGAGGACGTCGTCGACCGCTTCGACGACCGGTCGGCCGACGCACGCGCGGAGGACCGCGTCGAGCGGCTGAAAGCGGCCTACGTCGCGGGCGACATCGACGACGCGGCGTTCGAACGCCGGGTCGAGGACCTGGTCGCGGACGACGACGTCGACACCCACGCGGTGCTGAGTCTCCGCGAGAGCGTCCGGGAGGCGGACCGCGAGTACGAGTACGAACGCCAGTAGACGTGTCGTCCGGCCGCGTCCGGTGCCGTCACGGCGCTTCGCGTCGCGTCCGGTGCCGTCACCGTCCGGCCCGCCCGGCGCACTCGCGTCCCGGCCGGACCACCGGAGCAAGGGTCGACGCGGGCCGGTCGGGAGTTCGGGCGTGGCTCTCGATCAGCGACGCGAGCTGGTCTTCCCCACGGACGCCGCCGAGTCACTCGACGGCGAACCCGCCGAGCGTCGCACCGGGCTCCAGGAGCAGGCGAAGCAGACGGCACTGGCGGAGTCGTACGCTCGCGGGGACCCCGGTACTCCGGCAGTGCGCTTCCGTGTCGTCGATCGGACGCCCCCGGGTGGTGGCCGGTCGTGTCATAGTGTTTATTCTCGGCAATAGCCGGTGATCGCCAGTACGGTGCGGGCGATCACCGGTAAACAGTGAGAATAAACACTATCAGTCGCCGTCCGGCGCGTCGTCGCCCTCCGCCGCGTCGTCGTCGTGGTCGCCGCCGCTCCACAGCTCCTCGACCAACAGCGTCGTCCCGCCCGCGGCGATCAGGCCGAGGCCGAACGTTCGCAGGTCGCGAACGTACTCCGGGCTCGCGTCCAGTTCGTCGGCGTTCTCGAAGTTCAGGCCGAGACTCCGCTTCAACAGTCCGACGTTCACCTGCGGGACGGTGGCGAGCAACAGTCCCTGGCCGAGCGCCCACAGCGAGGCGAGTTTTCGACAGTCAGAGCGGTCCATACACGTCCGGCGGTAGACGCCGGACCCGTTTCAATATTGCGCCCACGGCACATCTACAGCCGGACGGTTCCCGGCGATCCGTCGACGGGGATGGCGGGGTATCGGACCGGAAATCGAGCTCGAATTCGACGGACTGCCCGGGTCGAGAACTGGCGGTCCAGACCTCGCGGTTGTATTGTATATAAATCCCAATATCAAGATATATTACCGTCGAGACCGTACACCGACCATGGAAGTCAACGTCGGCACCACCGACCGACAGCTCAGAACCGCACTCGGCGCCGTCCTCGGAACCGTCTCGCTGGCCGTCCTGGCGGGGGTCACCTCGCTGCCGTCGCTGCTCGCGCCGGTCTTCGGAGTCCTGTCGCTCGTGCTCCTCGGCACGGCGGCGACGGGCACCTGTGGGCTGTACGCGCTGCTGGGAGTCGACACCTGTTCCGCGCGGACGTAGAACGTGCGGTGACGACCGGCCAGGTGTCGGTCGTGGCCGGCCGCGGGGGCGTGTGAGTTCCACCGCTCGCGGTGTTACACCTCGTCCGGGTGAACGACGACCCCCGGAACGGGACGACGGTGGCTCGCCGGTCGAGTGGTCGCCGCAGCGTCGCGGTCGGCCACCACGCCGGCCGACCGGCGGTCTTCGCGTCGTCCGGTGCCGCGGACACCGCGGGCAGCGAAGCCGACGAGGTAGTCCCGGCACGGACGGCGTGCGTCGGCGCGCCGCGCGTCGCTCGCGACGGTCGTCCGCCCGGTCGCCGTCACCCCGGATCCAGGTCCCGGACGTACCAGCGAGTTTAGAGTAATAGTTTACGGCAAACCCTTTTGGCCGAACCAAGCCACCCGAGAACGAGTGACACACAACTACGGATGACTCGGGATCACCTACAGGTAGACAGACGTTCGTTGCTCCGGGCGGCGTCGTTTCTCGCGTCGATCCCGGCCGACGTCGGCGTCGTCTGGGCGACGGCCACCGGGAGCGATGCGTCGTCCGGGGCGGCGACCGGCGGTCGGGACGGCCCCGAGGGTCCGGCGGTCGACGGGACGCTCTCGGGCCTCCGACGACCCGACGGGTACGCGTACGGCGGGGCGCCCGTCGTCGCCGAGGCCGCGACGGCGGACGACACCCCCTCGACGGCGTCGGCCGACGCGGGCGACGACTCGCAGGGGTACGGGGAGTACGGCTACGGGGGGATCGTGTCGTGAACCGACCCGGAGGCGCCCATGGCTGACGACGAGTCCCCCGACGACGTGCCACAGACGTCGAACCACGGGTACTACGTGCCGACGGCGGAGACGCGACGGTGGCACGTCCCGCTGAACGAGAACTTCGAACAGCACGACGCCGAGGTCGAGATTCGCGACGTCGCCACGGCACGGGACGAGTACGAACCGAAAGCGGGCGCGAAGTTCCTCGCGACCGACACCGGCGTCGTCTCGCTGGGCGACGGCGAGTCCTGGACCGCGACGTTCGTCCAGTCGCGGCTGAAGGGCGGGAGTTTCGCGCTCGGCCCGACGAACCTCGTCGACGGCGCCATCGCGGCGACCATCTCGGGAGGGGCCGGGAACCGCGCCCGCGGGTCGACGACGACCATCGGCGGCGGCGAGACGAACGAGGCGACCGGCCAGCGTGCGACCGTCGCGGGCGGCATCGACAACGTCGCCAGCGGCATCGAGGCGGCCGTCGGCGGCGGACGCGGGAACCGCTCCCGGTCGGTCCGGTCGACGGTGTCGGGCG
>CAZIVN010000209.1:0-4394 GCA_964542685.1 uncultured Halobacteriales archaeon | reverse complement strand
CACGAGCGGCGGTACTACCTCGCGGCGGTGCCGACGAGTCTGGTGTTCGCCGCCGCCGGGATGGCCTTCTCGTACTTCGTCGTGTTGCCCGCGCTGTTCCTCTACTTCCTCTACTACACCGAGGACACCGCGATCGTCGCCTTCGGCCTGCAGAAGACGTTCGACCTCATCGTCACGCTGACGGGCTTTCTCGCGGTGATCTTCCAGATTCCCCTATTCATCATGCTGGCGATCATGCTCGGGGTGACAAGCCGGGAGTGGCTGGCGTCCAAGCGCCTCTACTTCTGGGGCGGGTTCGTGGTGGTCGCGGGCCTGTTCGCGCCGGACCCGACCGGGATGGCACCGATCATCGTCGCCATCACCGAAGTGATCCTGTTCGAGGGGACCCTACTGCTGCTGAAGTGGACCGACCGCGGGTGACCTATCCGTAGAGGGATAGGATTCGACCTCGATCGAACGTGGCGCTACGAGAACTTAATTTTCCAAGATTCAGCACGCTATGCGGCAGTATACCAACCCCGATACCGGGGAGGAGTCCAGACACCTGAACTCCAAGGCAAAAATATTGTGGCCGAACTATCTGTAGCCTTACATAGCATTGAATACGTGACTCTCGACACGTGGTATCGTATGACATCCACGCTGGAACTCCCGGTCACGAACTCGGTTGCCAGACACATGACCGTCGTCGCGGAGACTGCGGCCGACGAACCCGGGGCGCCGTCGCGTGCGGAGCAGAACGCGATCAGGACCGTCGGACGACGGCTCCTGGACGACGTCTCCCGGGCGGACGCCGCGGCGGTGTTCGGTGGCGGTGACGCAGACGACGCCTTCACCACGCTGACGCTCAGTTCCAGCACCCTCCGGGCGTACCTGAACGCCCTGGACACGCTCGCCAGCAGGACTGCCACCCCCCACCGTCGGAAGTCCTGTCAGACCGTCTTCTCCCACCTGACGGCACTGGTCGACGTCGACGCCCTCGGACTGCGACTGGCCAACTACGACACCCTCGACCCGAACACCGGCCGGCGCGTGTTCTCCTGAGCGCCCACGACCGGACGGCCCCGTCCGGCGGAGCGACCCGTCCCGGGCCGGGTCGCGTCGCTACCTCACTCCACGGTCACGTCACTCGCGCTCGGACTGCCCCCGTCGTGTGGCGTGTCCCGGCGGCGAACGGTCGCGCTGTGGACCGTCTCCGTGGCGTCGTCGACGACGACTACCTCTCCCGGCGCGGTCGGCATTCGGTCCTCGATCCCCCTCGTCAGGTAGGTCGGCTGGACGCGTTCGAGGGCGGCGACGTCGGCCCCCGACGTGAGGCGGTGGGCGATCACGAGGTCCGACTGCGAGACGGCGACGTCTGGGACGGCCGCCGGGCGCTGGGTCGCCGCGACGAGGCTGACGCCGGGTGCGCGCCCTCGAGTGAGGATCGTTCGGAGCGCCGGCGCCGCGACCCCGTCGAAGAAGGCGTGGGCCTCGTCGACCAGGAGCCAGGGCAGGCGGTCGACGCCCCCGTCGACGCGTCCACGGTACAGCGCCTCGGCGATCCCGCGGAGGACGGCGTTCGACGGTGCCGCGTCGAGTCCCGAGACGTCGACGACGGTCAGTTCGGGACCGGCCAGCTCGGCCGCGGTCAGTCCGTCCGGATCGAACACGCCCCACTCGGCGGCGAGTCGGAGGTGGTTCACCGCCGCGCGCTCGTGGTCGCGGGCGGCGTCGGCGCCGCGGACGTGGTCACACATCGCGGCGACGGTGTCGGCCGCCCCCGCGGCAGCCCAGACCAGACCGCCGGCGCCGCTCTCGGGAGACAACGACAGCAGGTCACACCAGGACCGCGGGTCGAGCGCCGACGCCGTTACCGACGGCGCCGAGACGACGGTCGCCGGGACCGGGTCGCCGTCGGCCGGCGCCGCGAGCGACCCGAACGTACCCATCGGATCGACGACGACGGGCGCGACGCCGGACGCGCGTGCCAGTTCCTCGGCGAGGACGCCGAGCGTGTACGACTTCCCGTACCCGCGCTTGCCGACCACGAGGGTGGCGTGCGGGCCGTCGAGGTCGACGGCGAGCGATGCACCACTGGACCCGTCGAGCGCCCGGTAGGTGCCGAGTCGGCCGGTCGGGCGATGCGACGCGTCGTCGTCGCGTCCGAGTACGAACGTCACGGAGAGAGGCGAGGGCGGAACCGACTTCGTACGCACGGGCGTGGAACTAAACCGTATCGGGGCGGCGTCGGGAGACGGACGTCACCGACCGTGGCGGCGTCGCTACGGGGCGTCGATCCGAGAGCGAGTTCGACGAAGGAGTCGTCGGTCTAAATGACGCGGTTCTGCAGGTAGTCGAGGTGTTTCGCGTTGTAGACGATCCTGACCTCGTCAGCAGCGGGCGACCCGATGCAGGTCAGGCGGACCATCTTCTCCTCGACTTCCTCGTCGCTGAGGATCTGCTGCATGTCCATGTCGATCTCGCCCTCCCTGACGATGGCCGCGCAGTTCGCACACGCGCCGGCGCGACAGGAGAACGGCCAGTCGTACCCCTGGGCCTCGGCGGCTTCGAGGATGTACTCGCCCTGGTTGACCTCCAGCGAGCCGTAGTCCTCGTCGTCGAGGCCGGCGTCGGCCGCCTGCTCGAAGAGGTCGTCGTCGTCCATGTCCCAGCCGTGATCGTCGAGTACTTCGTAGTTGAGGTATTCTACCGTGGGCATCACCCCGACCCTTCGAACCCGGCCACATTAGAACTTGTCCTTTCGACCCCACCCGGCCGAAGCGACGGGAGTCGACGCCATAGACGGCGCGGGGACGGCACCGGCGAACCACGACCTGACAGTCTATCGACCTGTTCTGGTGCGGGACCGGCCGTCGACCGACGCCGGTCGGACGGTCAGGTCAGTCCCGGGACGAACCGAAAGACGAGGAAGGCGAGAATCGTCGCCAGCGCCGGCACGAGGTTCTGCATCGCGATGACGCGGGCGGTCTCTCTGGGTTCGAACAGGTCACTCGTGTCCGGCAGGTCCTCCGGGTCCTCGTCGCCGATGTCCGGAACCTCCGCGTCCGCACCGGCCTCGACGCCCGCCGGGCGTGGCTCCGCGACCGTCGGCACGGCGTCGTCCTGGGACTCAGCGGCGAGCGCGCCGACCGCTCCGCCGCCGGTCGGGCGGTCGCCGCCCACGCTCTCGCCGAGCGTGACCGTCCGCGTCGCCCGCCCCCAGCCCAGTCCGACGATACTCATCGTCGCCACGACGACGAAACTGGCCGGGATGCCGATCGCCGACAGCGCGGTGATGATCGTGGCGCTGACGACCTCGACGACCAGGGCCGCGAGCAGGGGCAGTTCAGTGAGGTCGTTGCCCATCGTGTCGAGCGTCCGGCGAGCGATCGTGAACGCCCCGAGACCGATCGCACCCGAAGCGAGCAGGATTCCCTCGATCAGTCCCAGTTCGCCGCTGCCGACCAGCGGCGCGACCGCGTTGGCGGCGTTCGACGCGCCGGCCGAGAACGCCATGTAACAGCCGATGACGATCACCGCGACGGTACCGACGAACTCACGCTGTGTCGTCTCCTCGCCCAGTCGCGGGCGTGGGACGATGGGCGACCGGTCCCAGTCCAGCAACGGGCCGTCGGTCTGGCCGACGGCGAACCGCTCGACGAGGCCCGGGTACAGGTAGCGACCGACGACCGCACTGACCCAGAACGCGACGACCGGCGCGACCAGCCAGTACCCGACGATCTCGGTCATCACGGCGAGGTCGAGCTGGCCGGTCGCGAGGCCCAGGCCGGCGATAGCACCCACGGCCGTCATCGACGTCGAGGCCGGCACTCCGACGAGGTTCGAGAGGAACAGCGCGAAGCCGATGAAAAACAGCACGACGATGCTCACCTGGAGGGTGAAGATGTCGCTGGAGACCAGGTCGCCGCCCAGCGTCTTGACCACCTCGCGTCCGACGGTGATGCCGCCGAGCAAGGCGAACACGGACATCAGCGCGGCCGCGCCGAGTTTCGTGACGACGCCGCTGCCGACCGCCGGGCCGAAGGCCACACCGGTCGACGAGCCGCCGATGTTGAAACCCACGAAGACGGCGACGACGAGCCCCGCAACGAGGAGTATCGCGACCACGAACGACGAAACGAGAGCCTCCCACCTTAGCTTGTCGGAACCCGAAACGGGCCGTCGAAACCGGGCGAACGGCGGTCGGGCGTCGCGAACTTCCGGGGCCGGTGACCTTACGCCCCCGGGCGTTCGACGTGAGGACATGTTCGAGGGGTTCGAGGTGGTGCCTGCCGTCGACGTCGAGGACGGCGAGGTCGTACAGCTCGTCCAGGGCGAACGCGGGACGGAGAAGCGCTACGGCGACCCGGTCGACGCCGCGGCGCGGTGGGTCGAGGCCGGCGCCGAGACGC
>CAZIVN010000208.1:0-4395 GCA_964542685.1 uncultured Halobacteriales archaeon | reverse complement strand
GACACCGTCGCGGACCCCAACGACCCGACCGGCGACGTCCCCGGCGCGCCACCCATCGCTCCCGGCGGCGCCTTCGAGTTCGACGTCGAGGCCAGCCCCGGCCACCGGCTCTCCTTCGCGTCGATGTTCGTCCCCTCGAACGACCTGTTCCTCTCGCCGGAGTTCGGTGCCATCTCGCTGTTCGACGACGGCGACCCGGTCTCGGGCGACGTCACCGCCGGCGTCGGCCTCTGGGACGCCGGCACCGAACCCAACGCCGAACCGCCGGGGTTCGGCCCCGACCAGGCGCCCGCCCAGGACAGCGCCACGCAGGGCGCCGACGAGGGCGGCGTCGTTCGCGCCATCGCGGACGTCGACGACGGCCACGACTACCCGGCCGTCGAGGACGTGCTCACGGTGTCGGTGACGCCGCTGTGACCGGTTCGTAGACCCACCACTGTCGTCCCACTCTCGACGCCCCCGCGCTCCCGATAGTGGCGTCCGTGCGGGACGCCGTCGCAGTCGTCCTGCCGACGGCTCGCTGCTGTCGTGCACGACCGGTGAGGGACGCCGCCGCCGAGCTGTCGCGTGGTTATCCCTCGTAGCGTCGGTCGGCGGGACCGACTGGACACGGACGGTCCGGTCGTACTACCGGACAGAGCTATTCGAACGAACTCGCCGACGGTCGGCGAGTTCGGTTTCACTGATACTGTTTAGTTTCACTGTTTACCGGTGAGTCCCAGCACGGTACCGGCACTCACCGGTAATAGATGAAACTAAACAGTATGACTCCTGGCCGGCAGTATCACGCCCGGAGCCCGGTGACGCCGGTCAGGATCCGGTCCCGCGCCACCGCCGGCCCGCCCGCGACGGGAAGGTGATGAGCCACAGCAGCGCCAGTCCGACGAGGAAGGCCCCGACGGCGGGAATCGAGACGACGAGCATCGTCAGCACGCTGTCGGGCGTGAGGAACATCGCCGCGACGAACATCGCGAACACGATGGGGCGCCAGCGGCTGTACATCGTCTCGAAGGAGACGATGCCGCCGACGTGGAACAGCACCATCGTCAGGACGACGTCGAACAGGAGGCCGATGCCGGCCGTCAGCAGGAACACGAGCCAGAAGAAGTGCTTCAGGCGGTAGGCGATCACCATGTCCGCCGCCAGCGCGTCCCCGACGAGGAACGAGATGATCGCCGGCGCGACGTAGAGGAACCCGAGAATACTCCCGACGACGAAGCCGGCGAACAGGAACAGTGCCCAGACGCCGAACACGCGGCGGTCGCCACGGGCCAGGCCGCGCTCCTCCAGGGCGGGCCAGGCGTAGTACAGTAGTATCGGGACCGCGGCCATCACGCCGACGATGACGCTGACTTTCACCTCGAAGATGAGCGCCTCGACGGGGTGGAGTGCGATGACGCCGAGGTCGCCGAAACTGGAGAAGTCCGCGCCGCCGGCCGCGGCGTCGGCACCAGTTCCGCCGTCGCCGCTCTCGGCGTTCTCCAGGACCTCCGGCGGGATGCGCGAGATGAACTGCTCGAAGATGTCGCCGATCCCGCCGGAGTACAGCCAGCCGAACGTCGCGAACGTCGCGAGCATGAACACGCCGACGATCCGGAACAGCCGCGAGGTGAGACTCTCGAGGATGAACCGGATGTCGTAGAGGTACCCGCCGATGTCCTCCTCGGTCGTCTCGTCCTCGGTGAACGGGTCGACCATGCCGGCGGCCGTCTGCGTGACGACGTCCTCTTCCTCCTCCTCGTCGGCCTCGGCGTCCGCGCCGGCCGCGGCGTCGGCCGCCTCGGCGTCGCCCTCGCCGGCTTCCTGTGCGGCGTCGAAGCGACCGAGGATCGTCTCCGCCCGCTCGGGGTCGTCCTCGGCCATCGCCTCCTGGGCGAGTTCCAGGGCCTCCTCCTCCTCGAGAGCGAGAAACGCCTCCGTCGGCGCGGCCTCGAGGGCGTCGGCGTCCAGGAGGCCGAGGTCGATCTCCTCGGGGTCGCCCGCGTTGGCGAGGTCACGGGGGACGACCGGCTGGCGCAACACGACGACCAGGAAGACGGCGACGACGAGACCGGTGAGGACGGTCGTCACGACCGCGGCGAGGTACGCGGCCCCGGCCAGGCCGTCCGCCGGGGCGAGGCCGGCGATCGTGAGCGTGTCGGGGCGGACGCTCGCGGGCAGGGCGGGACGAACGACCTCGTTGAACACCTCGAGGCCGCCGGCCGCGAAGATCGCGAAGGAGACGATCGCGGTGCCGCCCGCGAGCCCGATCAGCTGGCGGAACTTCCGCTTGAGCGCGCCGGCTCCCCCGTCGGCGCCACGGCGGATGTTCGTGACGACCTTCGCCAGGGCGAGGCTGAACGCGTACAGCCCACACAGCGGCAGCCCCCACATGACCTGCGTGAACGGGTCCGGCGGGGACGCGACCATCCCGAACACGAAGATGAGCAACACGGCGTACCGCCACTTGTCGCGGAAGAACTCGTAGGGGAGAATCTCGGTGTACGACAGCCCACTCAGGAACAGGGGCAACTGGGCGGCGAGGCCGAACGAGATGGTCAGGAGGATGAGGAACTCGGTGAACTCGACGATGCCGTACTTCGGCTGGATGGCCGCTCTGACGGCGTTGTTCGCGAGGAACTCGAACATGAACGGGAAAAAGAGGAAGTAGGCGTAGACCATGCCGCCGAAAAACAGGAGCACCGCGAGCCCGAAGAAGGCGTACAGCTGGCCCGTGGTGATCGGGACGACCGGCGTCGCTTTCTCGGCGATCAGGCCCCTGTAGACGACGATCAGTGCGACGACGGCCAGGAGCCCCCCGACCAGCATCCCCACCTTGACCTGCAACAGGATCACGTCGAAGGGCGTCTGGGCGATGATCTGGACCTTCCCGGCAGCCGGATCCCCGGACCCGATCCGTGCGGTCGCCGTGGCCTGGAGGAAGTCCCAGACGTACCACCGCATCGCGAGGATGGAGCCGAGCATCCCGACGACGAAGACGATGAACACCGTCTGGAGGTTCTCCTGGACGGCGCGGAGCCCGGAACCGATCGCTGCCCGGCCGCTGTTGAGGGTGTTCGCAGTGTCCTCGTCGATAACGGAGCTCATCAACTACAGGCGGTTTGCCACTCGCCGTTATCAATCTTTTTTGTTCCCGCCCGACCTGGCGGCCGCGAGGAAAAAGGCCTATAAATAGCGGCACCTGTATTCACCTACGAATGGCCGACGAGCCGGAGGAAGCGCGGGACTCTCCTGACCCGACACCGCCCGAGGGGGACGCAGGCGACGACGGAGAGCAACAGGAGCCCTCCGGCGACCTGGACGGCGCCGACGCGACCCCGATCGCCGACGGGCCGGCGCCGGACGGCGACGGTTTTGCCGACGGGAGCGACGGCGACACGGACGACGGTGAACCCGACGACGGCTCCGGTGACGGTCTCGAGAAGGTCGACGACGGCCCCGAGGAGACGCCACCGGAGGACGTCGACCCGCCGCCCGACCGGACCAAGCGAAACCCGGAGGGACCGCTCGAACCGACGGCCGACGCCGCGGGCGAGCGAGCGAGCGAGGGGCCGGCGGACGGCAGTGGCGACGGCGACGCACACGACGGCGGGCTCGAGAAGGTCGACGACGGGCCCGACGAGGCGCCGCCGGAAGACGTCGAGCCGCCGTCCGACCGAACCCGGAGCGGCGACGACAACCCCGTCATCGAGGAAAAGTGGGTCGACTTCTACAAGGAGAGTCCGGCGACACCGGACGACGACGATGGGATCGGCGGACTCGCCCCCGGCGGCGTCCCAGCACCGGACCCCGAGGAGTACGGGGCCGAGACCGAGGACGAGGCCGACGACGAACCGGCGGACATTACGCCCGGCGAGAGCGATCTCGCGAACGAGATCGCAGAGGAGGGGCCGATGGAGACGGAGATCGGCGGCGAGACGACCGAGACGGCCTCCGCGGCGGCGACGCCGAGCGCGGAAGCGGGATCGGCGCCGACGGCGTCGCCCTCGCCCGCGGGTGGATCGAACGCGAACACCTGGGACGAACCGGCTCACCCGCCGGACGACGAGGAGATGCCCCTGGCCGACCACATCGAGGAGATGGTTCGGCGGTTCGGGTTCGTCATCATCTTCGGTTCCGTCGTGACCGCGCTGGCCTACCCGTTCAGCGAGGACGTCGTCCTGACCATCTGGGACACGCTGTTCCCCGCGACGGGCGACGAGGCGCGCAACCCGCACCTGTACGCCCCACTGGAGAAGATCACGACACAGATCAAGGTCGCGAGTCTGCTCGGCATCCTCGCCGCCCTGCCGATGCTCGTCTACCAGTCCTACCGGTTCATGCGACCGGGGCTGTACCCACACGAGCGGCGGTACTACCTCGCGGCGGTGCCGACGAGTCTGGTGTTCGCCGCCG
>CAZIVN010000207.1:0-4412 GCA_964542685.1 uncultured Halobacteriales archaeon | reverse complement strand
GTGAAGCTCTCCGGCGGGCAGCGCCAGCGCATCTCCATCGCGCGCGCCATCCTGAAGGACCCCGACATCCTGGTGCTCGACGAGGCGACCAGCGACGTCGACACGGAGACGGAGATGCTGATCCAGCGCTCCATCGACGAACTCGCCGCGGACCGCACCACCTTCGCCATCGCCCACCGCCTCTCGACGATCAAGGACGCCGACCAGATCCTCGTCCTGGAGGACGGCCAGGTCGTCGAACGCGGTACCCACGACGAACTGCTCTCGGAGGACGGTCTGTACGCGCACCTCTGGGGCGTCCAGGCCGGCGAGATCGACGAACTGCCCGACGAGTTCATCGAGCGGGCCCGCCGCCGCGAGAACCGCGTCGAGGTCGAACAGGACGACGACTGACCCCGGCCGTCGTTGCCGGACCGACCGTCGGGGAGGGCCGAGGGCGTGCCTATTTGCACCGCCGCGTCCAACGCCGTCGCATGCACCTCGAACGGACGACCTGGACCGACGTGGCCGAGGCCGACCCCCGGCTGGCGGTCCTGCCGGTCGGCAGCACGGAACAGCACGGCCCCCACGCGCCACTGGGGACCGACAGCCTCGCGGCCGAGGCCGTCGCCGACGGTGCCGTCGAACGGTACGAGGGTGACGGCGGGCCGGTACTGCAGGCGCCGACGCAGTCGCTGGGCGTCGCCGAGGAACACCGCGCGTTCCACGGGACGGTGTGGCTCTCGCCGGAGACGTTCCGGGCGACGGTGCGGGAGACCGTCGAGAGCCTCGCCAGTCACGGCGTTCGGGGCGTCGTGGTCGTCAACGGCCACGGCGGCAACGTCGACGCCCTGGGGGAAGTCTGTGCGCGACTCACCCGCGACGACGTCGCGCTGACGGTCCCGTTCACCTGGTTCGACGCCGTGGACCCGGACGTGCCGATGGGCCACGGCGGCCCCCGCGAGACCGCACTCCTGCGCCACGTCGTGCCCGACCTGGTCCGGGAGGACCGGGTCGCGGACGCGGCGGCCGGCGCGAGCGACCGCTGGGGGGACTGGGTCGCCGGCGTCAACCTCGCCGTCGACACCGACGAGTTCTCCGAGAACGGCGTCGTCGGCGACCCACGCGACGGCGACGCCGAGGCCGGCGGGGCGATGCTGGAGACGGCGACGGAGCGACTGGCGACGCTGCTGGCGGCAATCGAGGAGCGCGTCGACGCCTGACCACCCCCGGCCATGCAGCACGCGGAGCGTCGAAGGGGTCGTATCATACGGTTTAGTTTCACTGTTTACCGGCGATCACCGGTGATAGATGAAACTAATCCGTATCAGTCCGACCCCGGCACGTGCTCTTCGGACGCTCCGGGTGCCGCGACGCCCAGGCCGGCGACGCCACGGACGAGCAGGAGGCCGGCGACGAGGAACCCCCCAAGTGCGACGACGGCAGCGACCGGGCCCAGGGCGTCCGCGACGGCGCCACCGAGGGGCTTGAACGCGAACCGCGAGACGCCGTACACCATCGCGGCGGCCGAGAGGACCGTCGCCCGCCCGACGGCGTCGACGTTCTCGTTGAGGTAGCCACTCGCCAGGGGGGCGATCAGTTCACGGGACGCGCGCATGACGACCAGCGCCGGGAGCGCGACGGCGCCGACGAACAGCGGCGCCACCAGCAGTCCCCCCACGAGGAGCGGGACCGCGACCAGCGCCGTCCGGGCCCCGAGTCGTCGCTCGACCGGCCCCGCGGCGTAGCTCGCGCCCGCCCCGAGCACGGCGAAGCCGGCGTACAGCGGCCCGAGAACCGTCGTCGGGAGGCCGACGACGTTCACGGCGATGGGCTGGACGTACGTGTCCGCGGCGCCGACGACGCCGAAAAACAGCGCCACGCCGAGGACGATCGAGCGGACCGGCGGGCGGAGCAGTGCCTCCCCGACGACCCGGGCGGTTCGACGCACCCCGAGTCGGTCGTCGTCCCCGCCGGGGTCGACGGTCGGCATCGTCACCAGCACCGCCACGCCGGCGGCGTTGACGGTCCCGCCGACGACGAACGGCAGGACCGGATCGACGGCGTACAGGCCGCCGGCGCCGAGCATCGTCACGGCGGTGACGCCCATGTTCACCGCGCCGCCACGGCCCCGGACCCGCGTGTACGACTCCTCGTCGAGTCGGGCGGCCAGGACGTCGTACAGCCACGCGTCGCCCGCACCGGACCGGAAGGCGCCCCCCAGCGCCCAGACGGCGTACACGACGACGAACCCGACGAACGTCTCGACGACCGCCAGGCCGTACACCGACAGCGCGAGCGCGGTCGACCCCAGGAGCAGGCTGTCCCGGCGGCCGATGCGGTCGCCGACGTACCCCGTCGGCACCTCGCCGAGGACGCTCACGCCGGCCGACAGCGAGCCCAGCAGCGCGATCTGGGTGTACGACAGGCCGCGGTCCAGCAGGAAGATGGTGAACACCGGCCAGAAGAAGCCGAACGTGACCGTCGCCTGGTAGAGATAGTACTTCGCGACGAGCGAGTCCGGTCGCGCGGGCACCCACTCACCGAGCCGACCCATGGATCGTTCCGACGGGCGGCTCCACTATGAGTGTTCTCTGATATCTACTTTGGTAGAGAAACTGATAGAACGTCGCTCTCGTCGGGTCGCGACGGCCGCCCGGGGTCGCTCCGGGACCGGAGTAGCTCCGTCACTCGTCGTCCTCGAGCGACGACCGCAGTCCCGGCAGCGTCGCGGTCAGGTCGCCGACGTCCTCGTGGGCGTCCTCGATGGTCTCGATCAACTGTTCGACCTCGTCGATCTGGCCCTCCAGGTCCTCGGCGTCGTCGAAGGCGTCGGCGCGTTCGCCCATCACGAACGCCTTCTTCGCGTCCCGGAGGTGGTCCGCGGCGTCGCCGACGTCGAGGGCGGACTTGAGGGCGTTGAGCGTCCCGAGTGCGTTGTCGCCGTCGACGTTCCAGACGTCGTCTGCGGACGGCAGTGCGTCGCGGGCCGCGTCCAGGGAGGACTCGACGTCTTCCCGCATCTCCGAGGCCATCTCGCCGAACAGTTCGTCGTCGTCCAGGGTGGATTGACTCATACCTCTGGATTCGTCGGGCCGGCGCAAAAAGGGTCGCCCGAAAGTGAAAGTGAAACCGGGCACAACGAGGCCGCTACCGGCCGTCGCTGGCCGGGAGCAGACCAGTTACGTCGTGCCGGTGTCGCCCTCGTCGAGCGACGAGACGTCGGTGACCTCCATCAGCGGGTAGCCGTCGGCCATCGCCATCTCCGCGACGACGGCCTCGCCCTCGTGGTGGATCAGGAGTTCGACGGTCATGAACCGGCCGGTGAGTTCCACGTAGTCCGCGGCGCCCGCCGCGATGGCGTCCCGGACCCGGTCGCGGTGAATCTCGACGTCGGCGGCGACGCATCCGGGCTGGTTCTCGACGGCCTCGGCCATCGCCGTCGCCAGACTCCCCGCGCTCTCGGGCGTCAGTGGCGTCCCTGCGAACTGGTGGTACAGCGTCCCGAACTTGATGCCCGCCTCGAAGCAGGCGGCCTCGCGTGCGGACGGTTCCATACACCGACCTGGGTCCGGCCCGGCAAGGGCGTTCGGGTCCCGGCGGTCCGCGTCGCCGGTCGAAACCGACGCGTTCATCGCCTCGCGACGCCCACGCCCCGCCATGCGCCAGTTCGTCGTCGTCGGCCACGAGGCGCCGACGACCGCCGACTTCTCGCTCGACGCCCTCGCCAGCGAGGCGGGGCGGTTCGACCTGCTCGCCCGTTCGGTGACCGCCGGTCTGCTGACCTCCCACGGCGTCCGCGAGGACGCCCGGGTCCACCTCGTGCTGGACGACGCGCTGACGGTCAGCGTCGACGGCGGGTCGGTCCGGAACCTCCACCCGGACGAGCGCTCCGTCGCCGCCCTCCTTCGGTCTGCTATCGAGGCCCGCGACGGCGCCATCGGGCACCAGCCGGCCGAACCGTCGCCCGGCATCGCGGTGTACCGGATGGGGCTCGCCGACACCCTCGACCGTCTGGACGGCGAGGGGGCCCTCCTCGCGCTCCACGAGGACGGCCCGTCGGCGACCGAACGCGACCCCCCGGAGACCGCCGTGTTCGTCCTCTCGGACCACCGCGACTTCGCGCCGGCGGACCTGGACGCGCTCGACGACAGGGACGCCGACCGCCTCGGCCTCGGGCCGACCGCACTGCACGCCGACCACGCCATCACCGTGGCGAACCACTGGCTGGACACCGACGGCTGGACGCCCCGGTGACCCCCCGACCCCGCCCCCGAAACGGAATTCTTAACAGTCGCCCCGACGTTCCTTCGCCTGCGGGCCGGTGGGGTAGCTTGGTATCCTTCGGCCTTCGGGTGGCCGTAACCACGATTCGAATTCGTGCCGGCCCACTTCTCCCGCATCGCGACACGAGGAGCGCAGCGACGAGTCCG
>CAZIVN010000206.1:0-4479 GCA_964542685.1 uncultured Halobacteriales archaeon | reverse complement strand
GGCGATCACCGGTAATGAATGAAACGAAACCGTATGAGTCACCGCCGAAATACCCCTTGGATCTATGTATTTACACCATCATTATCGGGGTACGGTATGTCTGAGACAGATAGTTTGTTCCTTGGCCCGGGTGGCATCCTGGTCCGACTCTTCTATCTCCTACTCTTTACGCTGCCTGGAGTTGGACTTCTTCTCTACCTGGGTGACATCCCACTTGAATCAGCTCCTGGATGGATTCTCGGGGGCCTCCTGGATTTCGTTCAAGAAGCGCCCCTGATCGCTGCCCTCATGGCCGCATTCGTGTTTGTCTGGCTCTTTATCAGAGGTGGGGGTGGGGGCCGTATCGGAGTGGAGGGGTAATACCTCGTTCATCTCTTAGCAGACGAATGCCGGGGCAGGATACTCCGTCACCGCCAGCACCGACGGAGAGACCGTCGAGTTCGACGCCGGACACGGGGGCGCCTGACCGCACCGACCGCGCTGGCGAGACCTCGCTCTACGGCGCCGCGTACACCATCTCCATCCGCAGTCCCTCGGCGTCGGTCCTGGGCTCGTCCGGCAACGTCCGTAACTCACCGGTCAGGTCGCTCGCCGTCACCGCCAGCGCGAACGCGTCCAGCAGGTCGTCGTTCGAGAGGGCGGCGTCCCACTCGGCAATCGTCTCGCCGGCGTCGAACAGCGCCGCCCGGAAGTCGTCGTCGACCGTCTCCAGGACCGCTACGCGCTCCCAGAAGGCGGCCGCGGGCTGGCCGGTCTTCGAGTTGCTCATCGACTCGCGGTCGTTCAGCGCCCAGAAACAGACTTCGGGGTGGGCCTCGCGGAGCGTGTCCTGGGTCGCGTCCGTGCCGTCGTCGCGGAGGGCGTCGTCTATCTCCCGGATCTTCGCCGCGATGTTGTGCGTCTGTTGCTGGAGGCCCTTGCCGATGGTCGCCTTCTGGCGTTCGTTGGCCTCGGGGTAGTCGAGGCCGAGAATCGGCCGGATCGGGACGTTGAACACGCTGGACCGGCGGTCGCCGAGCAGATCCCTGGCTCTCCGCTCGGGCGCTCGCGCGGCGCGGTCGTCCGCGAGGCCGATCGGGACGTCGACGAGAACCGTCGCGGCGTCGCCGACGCCGTCCCACAGCGCCGCGACGTCGTCGTAGCGTGCGACCGAGCGGAACCCGGCCTCCTCGTACCGCACCGCCAGCCAGCCGTCGGGCGTCCCGTCGACACCGACGTAGGTCGGTTCGCTCACGCTCGTACGGGGGCGCGGTCGGACAAGAATATTCGGAACGTTCGGAGAAAAGAAGCGTATTCCGGCTATCGGAAGGGTTTTGTTTCCCCTAGATAATACCTATGCCAATAGATACCACACAACTATGATCGACATCTCGGTGGACATGGAGCAGTACGACTGCCCGTTCATCGACACCACCGACGACCACGACGTCGCCTTCGCGACGGCCCACTGGGAGTTCCACCCGGGGCCGGAGGAACTGGAGACCCGGATGGTAGTCGAGGCGGACGACAGGGGGGACCTCGAGTCGGGGATGCGAACGTTGCGGGCCCACGAGAACACCAACGAGATCGACCTCATCGCGAAACGGGACAACGTCGCACAGCTCCGGACGACCATCGCACAGACCGACGCCATGGAGACCATCCGGCGCAACGACGGGTACATCACCGGGCCGTTCTACATCGAGGACGGTCACGAGGAGTGGCACGTCGGCTTCGACGACGAGGGCAGCGCCGAGGGGACGCTGTCGGAACTGGAGCGCAACAACGAGTTCTCGGTGCTGTCCCGCGAGCGCGTGACGATGCCCCGGATCAACGACATCGTCCAGAACGCCGGCGCGGCGATGACGCTGATCGACGGCTGTCGGGAACTGTCCGACGTCGAGCGCGAGACTTTGGAGACCGCCGCCAGCGAGGGCTACTTCGAGAACCCGCGCGACGCCACGCTCGGCGAACTCGCCGAGGAGTTCGGCGTCTCGAAACCGGCCGTCTCGAAGAACCTCCGGCGGGGGCAGGGCAAGATGGTCGAACGCGTCATCGAGGCGCTGTCGGACATCGAGGAGTGACCGACGGCGCCGGGCCACGGTCCGCGTTAACATATTAACGCTGCAATTCTTGCGAGTTCGGGGTCGTTACCAGAACAGCCATGAGAAACAGTGCCGTATCCAGGCGACAGATGATCAGTGCGATGGCCGCGGCGGGCGCACTCGGCCTGTCCGGGTGCGCGAGTGAGGACGGGGACGGCGGGGACGGTGGTGACGGGTCGGACGGCAACCAGAGCGACGGCGACGGCGGCACCGCCACGGGCCAGGTCCAGGCGGAGGGAACGGTCCGAATCGGCGTGATGCAACCGCTGTCGGGCGACCTGGCGTACTACGGCCAGCAGTCCGTCTGGGGCTTCGCCTCCGGCCTGGCCTACAAGTCCGACACCGATCCGCTGACGGAGATCCAGACCGGGACCCGGAGCGTCGAGGACGGCGACGTCACCTACGAACTGGTGATCCGCGACACGGAGTTCGCCGCGGCGAAGGCCCAGGAGGTCGCACAGGACCTGGTGCGCAACGAGGACGTCGACATGCTGTTTGGCTGTTCGAACTCCGGGGCGGCGGCCCAGGTCATCCAGACGGTCGTCAACACGGACCAGGTCGAGATCCCGTACATGGCCGGGCCGGCGGCCTCGGCGTCGATCACCAGCAGTTCCGATACCTGTAGCGATCAGGTGTTCCGCGCCAGCGAGAACACGGCCATGGACGCCCGGTCGGGCGCCGACTACGTCGCCGAGGAGACGAACGTCGAACGCGTGTTCCTGATGGGTGCGGACTACTCGTTCGGCCGTGCGGTCGTGAACAACTACGAGACGGTCCTGGAGAGCAAGGGGGTCGAGGTCGTCGGCAAGCGGTTCGTCCCCCGGCAGTACGACTCCTTCGACGGCCTGTTCCAGGAGGCCGTCGACGTGAACGCCGACGCCGCGGTGGGTGGCTTTACCGTCGCGACGCTGCCGAACTTCATGACGACGGCGGCGAACTACGATATCCGCATCTTCGGCGGGTTCGCGACGGAGATCACCAACACGGTCGTCGGCGGTCTCCTGGAGAACCTCCTCGGGGATCTGTCGGCGGAAGCGATCGAGAACGCCGAAATCGGGCCCTTTACCACGCGGTACCACTGGAACCAGTACGACAACTCGATCAACGACTCGTTCGTCGACATGTACACGAACGCCTACGGCAAGGTACCGGACCTGTTCACGTCGGGCACCTTCACGGCGGCGTCGGCGACCGTCCAGGCGGTCCGCGAGAGCGGGGCGACCGAGGGCGTCGACCTGATCGAACCGCTGACGGGCATGACCGTCACGGACACGCCGAAAGGCGAGGGCGCCTACACGTTCCAGGAGTACAACAACCAGGCGCGCTCGGAGATGACCGTCGCGTACCCGGTCCCGACGGCGGACGAGTGGAGCGACTTCTGGGGGGCGGCGATCCAGCCCGGGGAACCGCTGGCCCGCATCAGCGGCGAGGACGCGACCATCCCCGCCGGCGAGATGGACTGCTCGCTGTAAGCCCATGTCCGAACTCCTCCGTACGAGCGGTCTCACCAGACACTTCGGCGGCGTCACGGCGGTGGAAGACGTCGACTTCGCCATCGGCGAGGACGAACTCTGCTCGCTGATCGGCCCCAACGGCGCCGGCAAGACGACCTTTTTCGACCTGCTCACCGGGACGCTCCCGCCGAGTGAGGGGACCGTCGAGTTTCGCGACGGCGACGGCTGGCGCGACCTCACCGACGCCGCGCCCCACGAGACCGCGAGCGCCGGGATCCACCGCTCGTACCAGATAACGAATATCTTCCCGACGAGTACGGTCCTGGAGAACGTCCGCGTCGCCGCGCAGGCCGCCGGCGACGATTCCGTCCGCCTCTGGCGCAACGTCCGGGCCTTCGACGAGTACTACGAGGCGGCGGCGGCGATTCTCGACCGCGTCGGTCTCTCGGACAAGGCCGACGCCGTCGCGGAGACGCTCAGCCACGGCGAGAAACGGCAACTGGAACTGGCCATCGCCCTGGCCGGCGACCCGGACCTCCTGTTGCTTGACGAACCCGCCGCGGGCGTCTCCTCGGAGAGCGTCGACGAGATCATCGACCTCGTCCGGGAGATCGCGAGCGACCACGCCGTGTTGCTCGTCGAACACAACATGGACGTCGTGATGGACCTCTCGGAACGCATCGTCGTGCTCCACCAGGGGTCGGTCATCGCCGACGACGACCCCGCTGCAGTCCGGGAGAACGACCGCGTCCAGGAGGCGTACCTCGGGGGGTACGGCGACGACGACACCGGCGACGCGGACGACGCGGCGAGGGGGGCCGGCGCGTGAGCAGCGACGCGGACGCGCCCACCGGCGACGCCGGCCCGGCGGCCACCGACGGGGCGGCGGCCGCGACGGCCGACACGCCGTTGCTCGCCCTGGAGGACGTCCACACCTACTA
>CAZIVN010000205.1:0-4545 GCA_964542685.1 uncultured Halobacteriales archaeon | reverse complement strand
CCGGTGACGGTGACGCTGGTCGTCGCCCTGGTCAACTGGGTGTGGTTCGCCCGCGTCGCGCGCGGCGAGGCACTGTCGTTGCGCAGCGAGGAGTACGTCAAGGCCGCCAGGGCCGTCGGCGCGCGGGACAGCTACATCATCGCGCGACACGTCCTGCCCAACGCGATCACGCCCATCATCGTCCTGGGGACGATCCAGGTCGCGGCGATCATCCTGCTCGAGAGCGCGCTGTCGTTCCTCGGGTTCTCAGGGACGTCGCTGTCCTGGGGGTTCGACATCGCGCTGGGCCGGCAGT
Source organism: uncultured Halobacteriales archaeon (assembly GCA_964542685.1). GTDB lineage: Archaea > Halobacteriota > Halobacteria > Halobacteriales > Natrialbaceae > CAZIVN01. The sequence goes on along the minus strand of CAZIVN010000205.1, from coordinate 4,250 downwards.
ACCAGTCGACGGCGTGGTGGATCTCGGCGATGCCGGGGGTCGCCATCGTCGTCACCGTGATCGGCCTGAACCTGCTGGGCGACTGGCTCAGGGACGCCCTGGACCCGGACATCGGCGGGGAGGGTGGTGTCTGAGATGGCCCAGCCCATCCTCGACGTTCGGGACCTCACGACCCGCTTCTACACCGAGAAGGGACAGGTCAACGCCGTCGAGTCCGTCGACTTCACCGTCGGCGAGGGCGAGGTGTTCGGCATCGTCGGCGAGAGCGGCTCCGGCAAGAGCGTCACCGCGCTGTCGCTGATCGACCTCGTGGAGTCGCCCGGCGCCGTCGAGAGCGGCGAGATCAGGTACCGGAACTCCGAACTCGTCGAGACCGTCGCGGACGACCACCCCGACGCCGTCGACGGCGAGTTCGTCGACCTCCGGAAGCTCCCGAGCCGGATCCGGCGGTCGCTGCGTGGCCCCTCCTTCGCCACCATCTTCCAGGACCCGATGAGCAGCCTGAACCCCTCGGTGACCGTCGGCAAACAGATCGCGGAGGCGGTGGAGGTCCAGCGCCGCGCGACGGCGAACCCGCGGGCGACGCGGTCGCGGACCCAGGGGTTCGGCCTCGGGAAGTTCATCGTCACCGCCATCGCCCCCGGCCGGGAGTACGTCAGCGACGAGAGCATGGAACGGGCCGTCGAACTGCTCGAACAGGTCGGCATCCCGGACCCCGAGGAGCGGGCCCGGGAGTACCCCCACCAGTTCTCCGGCGGCATGCTCCAGCGGGCGATGATCGCCCAGGCGCTTGCGGGCGAACCGGACGTGCTCATCGCGGACGAACCGACCACCGCACTGGACGTGACGATCCAGGCCCAGATCATCGACCTGCTCGACGACCTCCAGTCGGAACGCGGCATGACGATCCTGCTGATCACGCACAACCTCGGCGTGATCGCCCGGATGTGTGACCGGGTCGGGGTGATGTACGCCGGCGAGATCGTCGAGCGGGGCACGCTGGCGGACGTGTTCGACAGCCCCGTCCACCCGTACACCCAGGGACTGCTCGGCAGCATCCCGGACATGGAGGGCGCCGGCGGGCGACTGGAACCCATCACGGGCAACGTCCCGAGCCTCCTGGACGAGGAGATGGGCGACCACTGTTACTTCGCCGACCGCTGTCCGAAGGCGATGGACGAGTGCGTCGCGGAGCACCCCCCGGAACTGGACGCAGAGCCCGGGACCGACGACCACGCCGCGCGATGTGTCCTCACCCGGACGGAGTACGACCAACGGAGGGCACTCGACGACTCGGACCGGGCGGCCGAGACCGAACGGACCGTCGCCGGCACCGGAGGTGAGGATGAGTAGCGAACCGCTCGTCCAGGTGACCGACCTGAAGAAGTACTTCCAGGGGTCGGACACCGTACTGGACCGGCTGCTGGGCAACGCGGAACCGCCGGTCCGTGCGGTCGACGGCGTCTCGTTCGACATCAGGCGCGGCGAGACGCTGGGCCTGGTCGGGGAGTCCGGCTGTGGCAAGTCGACGGCCGGCGAGACGCTGTTGCGCCTGCTGGAACCGACCGGCGGGACCGTCGAGTTCGACGGCGACCAGGTGTTCGAGATGGACGGGGACGACCTCAAGGCGTTCCGACGACGGGCGCAGGTGGTGTTCCAGGACCCCTTCTCCAGTCTCGACCCGCGGATGACCATCGGAAAGACGATCCGCCAGCCACTGGAGATTCACGACGTCGGGACCTCCGAGGAGCGGCGCGAACGGGCCCGGGACCTGCTCGAACGGGTCGGCCTGTCGACCGACCAGATCGATCGGTACCCACACGAGTTCTCCGGCGGGCAGCGCCAGCGGATCGGCATCGCGCGGGCACTGGCCCTGGAACCGGACTTCGTGTTGCTCGACGAACCGACGAGCGCGCTCGACGTCTCCGTGCAGGCACAGGTCCTGAACCTCCTGAACGACCTCCAGAACGAGTTCGACCTCACCTACATGCTGATCTCCCACGACCTCAGCGTGATCCGACACATCTGTGACCGCGTGGCCGTGATGTACCTCGGCGAACTCGCCGAGATCGGGCCCGCGGCGGAGGTGTTCGGGTCGCCGAAACACCCCTACACGGAGGCGTTGCTGGAGAGCGTTCCGCAGGCCTCGACCGACGAACAGGACCGGGAGGTGAAGACGCTCAGCGGCGACGTCCCCTCGCCACGGAACCCGCCTTCCGGCTGTCGGTTCCGGACGCGGTGTCCGCAGGTCGTCCCGCCGGACGGCGTCGACCTGACCCAGGAGCAGTACCGCACGGTGATGGACGTCCGCCAGCGGATCGAGGACCGCGAGATCGGCCTGGAGAGCCTCCGGGCGGAGGCCGGCGCCGACGGAATAGTGGACCTCCTCTGGGACCGCCTGGTCGGGACGGAGTTGCCGAAGGCAGACCAGTCGGTCGTCGAGGACGCCCTGCGAGAGGTCGCCGACGGCGAGTTCGAACTCGCGGCCGACCAGTTGCACGAGCGCTACGAGAGCCGCTGTGAACTGGAGGATCCGACGCTGGAGGGCGGCGAACACGCGGTCGCCTGCCACCTCTACGACTAGTCCACAACGGGAGCCTTTTGTCGGCCCCACTCCACCCTGCGACTATGAACGAGGGCCACGGCGTCCCGACGGCGGTCCGGAACCGCTGGGAGGACCTGATCGCGGACACCGATGCGACGGCCGAGGAGTACGCTGCGGCGGGGTACGACACGATCGCGATTCACCCGGGCGACGTCGTCGCCATCGTCGACGACCTCCTGATCGAAGTGCTGGCGCCGGGCGACGAGTACCGCGAACTGACGGCCCTGGCGACGGACCTCTCGGTCGACGAGTTCGACGTGTACCGCGCCGAGGAAGGCGGGGTGGCGTTCGCCCTGGTGGCCGCACTCGACCACGACGCCGAGGTGGCAGTCTGCGTGCCGCTGTACCTGCACCTCCAGGACGTCGACGACCTGAACCTGGCCGCGGACGACGCGGGGCACGTCCACGTCCACGTCCGGCCGCTCTCGGACGAGTCCAGGGTCGAGTTCACCCTGGAGGAGCCGGACCTCCTGCTCTAGGCGTCGGCGAACTCCTCGCGGACCTTCTCGATTTTCGGCTCGGCGTGGAACTGACAGTACGTGTCGTTGGGGTTGTTCTCGTAGTAGTCCTGGTGGTAGGCCTCGGCCTCGTAGAACGTCTCGCGGTCGGAGACGGCGGTCACGATGGGGTCGTCGTAGGCACCCTCTTCCTCCAGGCGCCGGATGAAGCGTTCGGCGACCGCTCGCTGGTCGTCGTCGTGGACGAAGATCTCGGGGCGGTACTGGCTCCCGACGTCCGGGCCCTGGCGGTCGGCCGTCGTCGGGTCGTGAATCCGGAAGAACACGGCGAGGACGTCCTCGTAGGAGAGTGCCTCGGGGTCGTACTCGATCTCGACGGCCTCGGCGTGGCCGGTCGTCCCCCGACAGACCGCCTCGTAGGACGGGTCCTCGACGTGGCCGCCGGTGTACCCCGACGTCGCCCGGACGACGCCGTCGAGTTCCTTGAACGCCGCCTCGACACACCAGAAACAACCACCGGCAAGCGTCGCGAGTTCTGTTTCGTCGCTCATACCTCACCGTTGGGACCCCAGGGTATCATGGCTTTCGTCGGCGGCGGTCGACGCCCCCGGACGGCCCAGCGGGGTCAGACGCCGAGGACGACCGACGCGACTGCCGCCGCGAGCATCCACCCGGCGCCAGTCCACGACAGCACGAAGAAGGCCTCGCGAGCGGACGCCTCGGTCCACCCCGAACGCACGTCCAGTTGTTCCTGCATCCCCTCGATGGTCCGTCCCAGGCCGACGGCCGTCGACCACGCGGTGACGCCGAACCCGAGGACGAGCGCCCCCAGCGCGAACGCCGTGTCCGTCGCTCCCTTCGGCGAGGCGACGACGAGCAGCGACGCCGAGAGGACGGTCCCGACGGCGGCGCCGAGCGCCACCCACCGGAGCGCACCGACGACCAGCCGACGGTACCGTTCGGCCCGGGGACCGGAGACCGGGAGGCTGGAGTCAGTCAACGGCGTCGCGCATCCGCGGGTCCAGCGCGTCGCGCATCCCGTCGCCGAGGAGGTTGAAGCCGAGGACGGTCAGCGCGAGGAACAGTCCTGGGAAGAACGACCACCACCAGGCGCCGGAGAACAGGCCGCGCTCGACGCCCTCCGCGAGCATCATCCCCCACGACGGGTCGCCGGGGTTCGCGCCGAA
>CAZIVN010000204.1:0-4581 GCA_964542685.1 uncultured Halobacteriales archaeon | reverse complement strand
ACAGCGGCGCCGAGATCGCCTCCGTCGCGACCGAGGCCGGGATGTTCGCCATCCGGGACGGACGCACCGAGATCCGTACCGGGGACTTCGAGGACGCCATCGAGAAACTCGAGGAGGACGGCGCCGGCGAGACGGTGCCGTCGGCGGGGCACCTCGACTTCTATCAATAGGCGGCCACGTCGCTTTTGCCGTCGCGTTCGTTTCGCTCCGACATGGGCAGCGCCGCCGAAGCCGTCGCCGTCGGAATCGAGGTCGCGCCGTTGCTGTTCGGACTCCTGTTCGCCGCGGCGTTCGCCGTCGCCGGCGTGCGACTCCTCCGGACGGGACTGGGCGTCGCCGCCAGCGATCCGATTCCGGCGGCGGACGTGTACCACGCCGAGGGCATCGTCGAGGTCGAGGGCGTCGCCGAACCGGCCGCAGAGACGCTGTCGGGGCCGGCGAGCGGAACGGAGTGTCTGGGCTACGTCCACGAGGTCGCGACGAAGGTCGGCGAGCGCCACGAACCGGCCCTGGTCGACAACGCGGACCCGAGCCTCGCCGAGGACGAGGAACGGGGCGGGTGGACGACCGTCGAGCGGAACCGCGAACTCGTCCCGTTCTACGTCCGCGACGACTCCGGACGGGTCCTGGTCGGCGACGACGCGGACGTCTACCCCGGCGACGACGAGCGGGTTCCCGACGAGGACGAGGACGACAGGGCCCACCGCGAGGCCCGGATCGAACCCGGCGACGAGGTCCACGTGTACGGGAACCGGACGGACCTGGTCGAGGCCCGCGAGGGGTTCCCGAGCGAGTCCGTGTACGTCGGGAGCGGCGACGACCAGCGCCTGAAGGTCACCGTCGGCGACGAACGCGAGGTCGTCCTCACACGCGCCGCCATCGGTGGGTTCCTCACGCTGTTCGCCGGGGGCGCGACGCTGGCACTGCTCCGGGAGATTCTGGGCGTGGTGGGCGTCCTCTGAGGTTGCCCGGTCAGTCCGACAGCGCCCTCTGGACCGACGCCGCCACCGTCCGGGCGCGGTCGGCGAGCGCCTCGGAGACGTGGCCCCGTTCGACGGCGGCGTCGAGTTCGTCGTCGTCGACGCGTTCGACGGCCCCGTCCGGTCGTTTCACGACGTCGACGTGGAGGTCGACGTACGACGCGGCGTCGGGGAACAGTTCGACGGGCGTACAGACGTTGACGTACGTCCCCTTCGACTCGCCGTCGGCGCCGCGGTAGGTGGTGGGGTACCACGGGCGGCCCTCGCGGAGTTTGGTCCGGGCCACGTCGCCGCGTTCGCGCTCGGTCCCCAGCCCGTCGTAGACCCCCGACGAGCGCATCTCGCGACGGACCGTCACCGTGCCGTCGGGGTCCCAGTCGGTGACCTCGGCGGGCCCCAGGTCGTAGGCGTCGCCGTTCGGTTTGCCGTGTTCGATCGCGATCAGGTCCCCCTCGGCCGGGCCGAACTGCCGCGCGACGGCGGCGAACGGGAACGCGTCGTCGCCGTCGGGGTCGCAGACGGCCTCGACGAAGTCCACGGCGGCGCTGGCGGCGCGCGCGCCGGCCTTGATGCGGTGGTGGCCGGCCATCGTCGGGACGACGGCCCGCCGAACGGCGTCCAGTTCGAACCGCGACTCGCGGCCGAACCGGAGCCAGGTCGTCGCCCGGGGCGCCGCGAGGCTCCGGGGCGGGTCCCGGTCGTCCGGCAGGTCCGCGAGAGTCGCCGCGGTCTCGGCGGCCGCCGACAGCGCGGCGTCCATCGCCTCGATCTCCGCCGACAGCGCGGCGTACCCCCAGCGGACGCCCCAGCCGTCCGGCGCCGCTGCCGACAGCAGCTCCGTCGTCCGGACGAGTTCGGTCGCGCGGTCGCCGTCGGCGGCCGCGGTGACGCCGGACCGGCCGCGGTCGAGCGTGACCAGCGGTCGCTCGACACGGCGATCGGTCCCCAGGAGGGCGCGGTCGTCGTCCCACGGCGCCGCGGACTCGCGGACCTGCACGCGGACGGCGTCGCCCGTCTCGAGGTAGTCGTCGGCGGCGTCGTACGGCAGGAACCCCTCGCCGGGACCGCAGTCGACGACCGCACCGCTCCCCAGCGTGTCGGTCACGCGACCGTCGTACACCGCGCCAGTCGGGAGCGTCGCCGGCGTGGCGAAGGCGTCCCGGGCGACCGACAGCGTCTCGACGGCCGTCGCCACCGCGTCGGCGTTGCCGGTCGCGACGACGCCCAGTCGGTCGTCGGTCGTCGCGACGTCGACGGACGCCGGACTGCCGCCCGCCTCGAGGTCGGCGAACCGCTCCCGGATCGGTTCGGAGGGGTCGACGACCTCGTGGCCGGCCTCGCGCAACAGTCGCGTGGCCGCCGTCGCGTAGATGCCACGGACGCGAGCGCGCACGGTCACGCCGTCGCCCTCCCGGACGGCGACTCTCCCGGCACCTGCGATCCGTCGTTCATGGCCGGTGTCTGGCCGTCACGGCGCAAAAGCGGTCCGATTCGCGGCGGTGCGAGGTCCCGTGTACGGGCGTGCCGCTGGCAGGAGTGGGTCGGCAGTCCGGGCGGACGAGCGTGTCGCTTCGCGGTCGATCAGTCGTCGGCGGTCGAATCGGGCGAAGAACGAGCGGCGTTCGGCGAGTGGTTCGAAGTCGAGTCGGGTGAGAGGCAGTCGATTCGTGGAAGTCGTGTCGGTCGTACCGGTCGTACGTCCGGGTCCGATCCGGATCGGACGTCCGACGACGCGTCGGAGCGTGCGGCGTCGCCGAGGTCCGGGTTGGCGCCCGGATTGGGGGGACGGCGGTCCGACTCCGGGGGGACCGTGTAGAGCAGTTTGCCGTCGGTACTGTCCATAGGTACCACACCTTACGTCTCCAACATCAAAAGCTCTCCCTAAAACGTAATAATGTTCCTTAATTCCATATTGAGATTCCCACGCGGAAAGGGAGTGGGAGCGAGGGGAAAGGGATACGGGGACGGGTCGCAAAGCCGGAGCCATGTCGGGTTCCCGCGATCCGGTCGAACGCGCCGCCGACGACCGGACGGACCTCTACGACGTCTCCACCTGGGAGCCACGCAGTAGCCTCGACAGACTCGCCCGTCGGCTGTACGGGTGGGTCCAGAAGTCGGTGCTGTGGCTGCCCGTGCTCGTCTCGTTTCTCCTCCTGTACCTCCAGTTCCGGAGCGGCTTCGACCGGACGCTGGGCGATCCGGCGGTACAGGCGCTGGTCGTCCTCTCGGTCCTGCCGGCGTTTTTCATCGCCGGGTTCATCTGGAAGTCGGACATCACCACCAACGAACCGTTCGGGCTGATCCTGGCGACGTTCGCGCTGACGTTCGTCCTCGGACCGCTGGCCGGCGTGTTCAACGCCCTGGTCCCAGCGGTCGTCCTGTTGTTGCTCGGTGGGATCTTCACCGTCCTGACCGGGCAGAACCCGACGCCGGACCCCGGAAGCGGGACGACGTTCGACGCCGCCCTCGGCACCGTCGGGGACGGACTGGGTGCCGTCGTCGGGGCGCTCGGCGACGCACTCGACGCCTACCTCGTCGCGACCGACCCGGCGGCGGCCGTCGTCGGCGGCGGGCCACTCCAGAGCAGCGGTGCGCTCGGGGTCGGGCTGTTGCTCACACTGCTGGTCACGGCGCTGTACTACTTCGGCGTCGTCGCGCCCGTCGAGGAGTCGATCAAGATGCTCGCAGTGCGGGTGTACGCCTACCGGAGTCCGACGTTCGACGCCGTCATCGACGGCGCGGTGTACGGCGCCGTCGCCGGCCTGGGTTTCGCCACCGTCGAGAACGCACTGTACATCACGCGAGCCCTGGAACAGGTCGGCGCCGGCACGGACCTGTTCGGCGGCGGCGAACTCGGCATCACTGCCATCCGCGGCCTGGCCGGGCCGGGCCACGTCATCTACTCCGCCACCGCTGGCTACTACCTCGGCCTGGCGAAGTTCAACCGGGAGAACGCCGGCCCCATCGTCGTCAAGGGCCTCGTCATCGCGTCGGTGTTCCACGGCGGGTACAACCTCCTGGTCGGCATCGTCCCACAGGTCATCACCAACGTCACGGGACTGGGCCTGGAGATCGGTATCATCGCGTTCATCCTCGTGTACGACGGGACGATCGGCTACTTCCTCTACCGGAAGATCCAGGCGTACCGCCACGCCTACCACCGCGTCGGCGCGGCCGAACCCGCAGAACACGAGGTCGTCCCGGCCCCGACGGAGTTCGACCCGCCCAGCGAGGACCAGTACTGACGCGGTCCGGGCGAACGGGCGCGGTCAGCGGTAGCCCTCGGTCAGCGACTCGACGTACTTCGCGATGACGTCGACCTCCAGGTGGACCGGATCGCCGACGGCCTTGTGCCCCAGCGTCGTCAGGTCGTAGGTCGTCGGGATCACGGCGACGGTAAAGCGGTCGGCCCGACGCTCGGCGACGGTCAGCGAGACCCCGTCCAGCGTGATCGATCCCTTCTCGACGACGTAGTCGGCGTACTCGTCGGGGAGTGCGAACTCGAAGTACCAGTCTTCGCCCACGGACTCGACGTTGGTCACCTCGGTCACGCCGTCGACGTGGCCCTGGACGAAGTGGCCGTCGAGGCGGTCGTCGGCCC
>CAZIVN010000203.1:0-4636 GCA_964542685.1 uncultured Halobacteriales archaeon | reverse complement strand
TCTCCAGTTCGTCTTTGATCGCGAGTCCGTGCGGTTCCTCCTCCCCCGCGATGACATACAGGAGGTCACGCTGGAATCCTGTCAGGTCGTACATTGGGTATATCCACTATACTGTTATTCTCTACGTTAGATAAATATGTCGGCCCGATCGACATCGGCTTTCGAACACGTACCGGGGGTTCCGGCATCGAGTTTCAACCGAGGGATGGTGAACTGACTGCCGCCCGGACACTCTTGGGAGTGTGACAGACGCTGCCCCGAACGAGTGTATCGCCGGGGCGACTGTTAAGCCAGTGCGGACCGTAGTGATGGTATGCCGGAAGACGTCCTATTCGAAGTCGAACACGTTCGCTCCCGCTCCGAGATCGCGTCGCTGTTCAGAGACGTCGCCGACAAACTCGACGGCGACGACTCGCTCACGCTCGCGGCCGGCGGTGACTCCATCACGGTCGAGGTCCCCGAGCGGCCCGAGTTCGAAATCAAGGTCGAGCGCGAGCACGCACGCGACGCGGAGTACGGCGAACTCGGCGTGGAGTTCGAACTGGAGTGGGACGAGCGCGACGACGGCGACGACGGCGACCTCCGCGTCGAGTGACGCGGTCCCAGAACTGCCCTGCCGGTCCAGTCCGCCCGTCTCGAGGGGATAGTCGGTACTCCGCGGTCGGAACAGTCGACAGAATCACTCGCGCCGCTGGTGCAGTAGTACGAAACAGGAAAGCAGATCGCGCGGTGAAAATCCGCGCGATCGCTTGCCGCCCTGAATTGGTCCCCGCTGACGCTTCGGCCCTCCAAAGCGAAGCGTCACTTGAAGCAATGGTGTGGATTGTAATAAATGTACCGACGCCGGCGGAGGACACGTTCTCTCGAAGGGGTCACGATTCGGGGACGTGACGGAGATTCCAGGGTGAGTCAGACGTTCCGGCGTGCCCGGAATCGTGGGTTCTGGTCGTCGAACGGGCCGGTCACCGTCGTGCAGGACGCACTGCCGGACGGTACTAGATGTGCTCCTCCTCGAGGACCCACCCGATCGCCCGCCGGTAGTAGGTGAACATCTCGCGGACGCCCTCGTGGTTCATGTTCTCGTCGTCGAGTTGCTCTTTGAGGAACTCGTACTGCTCGCGAATCTCCTCCTCGTCTCGCATGTACGCCAGTAGGGGAGGGACCCGGAAAAGTCCTGTTCGTGGCCGCCGCGTCCGGATCAGCGCCGGTCGAGTCGTTGCAGGCCGTGCCAGATGGCGTCGACCATCCGGTCCTCGCCCTCGCCGTCTGCGTCGTCCCACCCGCGGGCGAGGGCGTCTTCGAGCACCGCGAGGTCGTGGTTCTCGAAGTTGTTCATGCCGCGAAACGCCTCCAGGGCCTCGCGTTCCGCCTCGCCGAACGTCTCGCCTGGCACGTCGTCGTAGAACCCCAGGTTGGCGAGCGTCCGGGTGACTGCGCGGGCCGTGTCGCCGTCGAGTTCGCGGACCTCGTCCGGGGCGGCCCGTTCGAGCAGCGTCACGTCGTATATCTTGAACACCCGTTCGAGTTCGTCGATGGGCGCCTCGTGGTCGTCGACCCGCACGTCGACCCAGCGGTCCGAGCGGCCGTCGTACCCGCCCTCGGGTTTCGCGACGTACATCGCCGCGGACTGTTCCCCGCGGCTGTCACCCCCGGCCTCGTTGCCCGCGTGCAGTGCCGCGAGGAGGCGCTCGGGCAGACCGCCCGCCGTCGCCTCGTAGGCCGTCGCCATCGCGCCCAGTGTCGCCTCGTTCTCCAGAATGTTCCCCTGGACGGTGTAGGTCTCGCCCTGTACGTCGCCGGCGACGTCGAAACACTCAGAGCCGGTAAAGGCCGCCACGGAGCCGTCCTGACCGACGACGCCGACCTGCCGTTGCTCGGCCGCCGAATCGTCTTCGGTCAGTCGATCGATCGTCGCCGCCGCGTCGTGGCCCTCGCGGAGCAGGTCGAGTCCGTCGGGGCCGTAGGCGACGTTCGCGAAGCTCTGCGTCGCGACCGCGCCGGCGTCCGCGCTCGCGAACGGGACGACGCTCCCGACGCTGACGAACTTCGACTGGACGGCGACGCCGACCGCGTCCGTTTCGGGGTCGCGCGCGACGATGGAGAACGTACTGGGCCGTGGTCGATCCATGCGCGATGGGTCGGCGGCGGCGGTCAAAAGCGTACCTGGCCCGGCCGGCGTCGCCGCTTCCCGGCGCGCGCTGTCGCCGGTCACTCTCCGGTCGGCGTCTCCGTCAGCAGTCCCGGTTCGTAGATCCCGACCGTGAACGACCACCCCGAGTCGAGCGGTGGGCCCTCGGGGCCGTCGGTAGTGGACGACTGGGCGCCGGTCGTTCCGGCCGACGCCTCCGTCGCCGTTCCCTCAGTCGTCGCCACGCTCGTCCCCGCGCTCGTCGTCCCGTCGTCGGCCGTCTCCGCGCGCGGGTCGACGATCGCGAACCCGGGCTCGAAGACGTACGGTCCGGCCGGCAGACAGCTCCCGTTGTTCGGGTCGTCCCAGACCCAGTACGTCCGTTCCCAAGGGTCGCCCGGTGTGAGTCTACGCCGGACGCGACGACACTCGCCACCGATATCCAGGTAGCTGGGGCGCCAGCACTGCTCGGCCGCGCCGGCGGCCCGGTCGCCCTCGTACTCGCCGGCCCGCATCAGTAGCAACTGCTTCTCCCCGCCGGTTCGCGTGCCGACCCGTCTGTCCGCCGGCGCGCACTGCTCGACCTCGAGTGCGACCGCTTCCTCGCCGGTGTTCTCGAGGGTCACCGTGACCCTCGCCGTCGAGGACTCGTCGATCCGGATCGAGTCGGCGGCGACGGTCGCGGACAGCGGCGTCTCGGCCAGACCGCCCTGCTCGACGGCGTCGATGGCGACCTCGCGGAAGTGGTCGTAGCTGGCACCCAGTGGCGTCCGGTCCGTCTCCTGGCCGTCGTTCCCGTCCCCGCCTCCGCCGTTCGAACAGCCAGCGAGCGCGGCGGTTCCGACTGCGGCGAGGTACGCTCGGCGGCGCATACCCCATCCGTTCTCGTGAGCGGTCAAACGCCTGTCGGTCGTCGGAGCCCGCCGCCCGGACTGGCCGAGGCGCCGCCGGGACCGGACCCTGCGGTCAGTCGTCGGCCTCCAGGGCTCCCGGCGACCGCGCCGTCCGTCTCCGGTCGGACTCCGCGTCGGGTTCGGGACCGGCCTCGCCGGCCGTCTTTCGGGCCGTCAGCGGCTGGCGCGAGACCAGTTCGCAGTCGAACGCCGGGTGTTCGGCGACGTGCCGGACGAGCAGGTGCCGCCGGCCGTCGGTGACGCCGGTGGCGGTGACGTCCTCGGCGGTGAACTCCGCGGGGAGCCGATCGTACAGCCGCCGGAGGGCCTCGAGCGACTCGAACACCTTCCGGTGGCCGGCCGAGTCGGCGCCGCGTCGCTCGACGACGTAGCTGCCGTCCTCGCGGTGGACGCCGACCGTGTGCAGGAAGGCGCGTCGCTCGGTCAGGGCGTCGTCGAGCGCGTCGCGCAGGTCCCGGGCCGCCTCGCGGTCCAGGGCCCGCTGCTCGTCGCCGACCCTCAGGAGAACGTCGCCGCCCCGCGTCGTCACCGACGGTCCCGTGGTTCCCTCACTGCGGGAGAATTTCTCGATCAGCCGCCCGGGGGCGACTTCCTCTATCCTCGTCGTGGCGTCGGTGGTGAGACATCGGTATCCCGGAGTTGTGGGAACGCCTACATAAGGCTGGCGGTGGTGCAGATCGGGCGCCGGCACCGCACCCGCCGGTCACTCCGACCCGGACAGGTCGGGCTCGGCCGGCCGCTCCTCGCGATACAGGACCCAGAGGACGGCGAAGGCCGCCAGCGGCCCCACCGGCACCGCGAGCCCTGCCGTTCGGCGCATACCCAGCGTCACCCGGAGGTGCGACAGCGCGGCGAGCACCAGACAGCCGGCCGTCAGAACCCGCAGGTCCCACTCGACGGTCGCGTCCAGGCCCTCGGCGACGAGGGCTGTGGCAAACAGCGCCGCCGAGACGGGCCACCCGAGCAGTCGCGGCGGGAGTCGGGTCACCGGGATGCCGACCCGCGAGAGGTACTCCGGGAGGGGCAGGACCTGTGGCGGCGCCGTCGCCACCGAGGCCCACAGGAAGATCCCGTTCAGTTCCCGGCCGTACGTGAGGACCGTCCAGGGCAGGAGCGCCAGGACGAGCAGTGCGACCCGTCGCCGCCGCCCCAGCGACCAGGTCCGCGGGTCCGGCCCGATCACTTCCGGAGAACCAGTTTCAGCACGTCCTCGTCGGCCAGTTCGTGGTCCCGGCCGACCTGCTGTTCGTCGTGTGTCGCGCTCGGCCCGGAGACGCGGGCGAACTTGAACCGCTCGCTGAAGTCCCCGCCGAGTTTCGCCATGGCGTCGTCGACGGTCGAGTCGGCGGGCAGAACCAGCGGTTCGTCCCAGTCGACCCCGCGGCCCGGCTTGTCCATGTACACCCGGATCAGGTCCAGTTCCGCCCAGAGCCGGTCCTTGAAGGCGTCCAGCCCCTTCTCGGCCTCCGCGGAGATGAACACCGCGTCCTCGGGGTCGACCCCCCGTTCCCGGAGGTTCTCGTCGACGATCTTCTTGTACTCGCGGTCGATCAGGTCGGCCTTGTTGACCGCGACGATGGAGGGGACGTACTCG
>CAZIVN010000202.1:0-4653 GCA_964542685.1 uncultured Halobacteriales archaeon | reverse complement strand
ACGTCCGCCAGCGCCTCGTCGACTACGCGACGGCGAAGTGGCTTCTGCTGGGTGCCGTTCCCGCAGTCGTGGTCGGTGCACTGGCGACTCATCTCGTCCCGACGAGGGTCCTGAAACTCCTGTTCGGGACCGGACTGCTGGTGCTCGGCGGCTTCCTGGTGTACTACGACCCACCGGAGGAGTCGGTGCCGGGCGAACGTGAAGGGCCGTTCCTCGAACGCAAGAACAGCGGTCGCGGTGAGACGACCGTCGAGACGGCCGACGGTGAGAGGTTCGTCTACGACACCTGCTGGCGGCCACCCGGCGTCGGCCTGGCGACTGTCGGCGGGTTCATCACGGGACTGATCAGTGCCGGCCTGCCCGAGCTCACCACGACGCAACTGATCGTCCGCTGTCGGCTGCCCCCACGGGTCGCCGTCGCGACGAGCGTCTTCGTCCTCGGAGTGGCGGCGACGGCCGGCGCCGCTGTCCACGCCCTGGCAGCGACACCGGTCTGGTACGTGGTCGCCTGGTCCGTGCCCGGCGTCCTGATCGGTGGGACGGTCGGGACTCGCCTCGGTCAGTATGTCCCCAGCGAAGTGATGGAACCCGCACTCGGCGTCGTGTTCGTGCTGGTGGGCACCGTAGTTCTCGGCGTCGAACTCCTCGCGTGAAGCCCCTCGCGTTCGGCACTCCCCCGGACCCGCACACTGCCCGGACAGCCTACGGGACCACGACGACGACGCCAGTCGCGACGGCGACGACAACGAGGTAGAAGACGGTCCCGCCGGCGGCACTTGCGACGACGACGCCGTCCGGATCGCGCTCCGGCAGCGAGTACTCCAGAAGCGGAATCTCGGTCAGTTCCGGTCGTGTCAGGATGTGGTTCATCAGGACGCCGAAGCCGGCGACCAGCAGTGGCCCCAGGAGGAGGCTGTTGACCACGCGGACCACGGTCGCAGTCGTCGCGTCGCTCAGCGCGAGCGTCGCGACCGGACCGACGACGGTCCGAGGGGCAGGCAGGACGGCGACGGCATCCCCGTAGTTTGCGTACAGGAACAGGATCGATCCGCCGACCAGGGCCAGGAGTTTCACGCGCTGACCCCACCGGTCCGGGAGGACGCTTGGGAGGCCGAAAACCCCGACGAGGAAGACGACGTTCATCGACAGCCAGGGCCCGAGGTTCTGGACGGCGAGCGGGAGCCCCGTCGCGAGGATGCCGACGCTGAACCAGTCCAGGCTCAGCAACTGCGTCCGCGGGCACGACCCCGAGAGGACCTGGCGCCTGTGAGTGGGGTGCAGGAGGTGGAGCGTCGCGCGGACGACGAGGAACGTCGGGACGAGCAGCAGGTAGGCGTACAGCCGGACCTGCAGGCCAGCACCGGTCTGGACGGCACCGATGGCGAACGCGGTGGAGAAGTCCAGCACGCCGTTGACGAACCAGAACGTGAGGATCGAGGGGGCAAACAGGCAGCCGTTCAGGACCGTCGCGACGTGGCCAGTTGAAAACGAGAACTCCTGTGAGAGGAGGTCGCCGGCCGCTCGGCGGAGGTTCGTGCCGGTGGTCGCGACGGCGTCGACGCGATCGTGCGTGGACTCCGAGTTCATGACTCGGCCGGGGGGGTCAGGAGCCGTCGAGCGCCGTCGCGGCGTCGCCGAACGCCGCGTCGACGACCTTGCTCAGCGTCGGGTGGGCGTGGATGGTGGCGGCGACGTCCTGGACGGTGAGACCGTTCCGCATCGCGACGACGGCTTCGTGGAGCAAGGTGTGAGCCTCGTAGCCGATGGCGTGCGCGCCGAGGATCTCGCCGTCCGGTGCCGCGAGCACCTTCACGAACCCCTTTTCCAGTTTCTTCGCCCGCCCCATCGCGGAGTCGGCGTAGTTCGCACGGCCCACGACGTAGTCGGTACCGTCGTCGATCAGTTCCTCCTCCGTCGCCCCGACGCCAGCGATGCCCGGATCCGTGAAGATGGCGTGTGGCGTCGCCGACAGGTCGACGGTTCGGCCCTCGTCGTGGACGACGTTCGCCACCGCGATGTCCGTCTCGTAGTCGCCAGTGTGTTTGAACATCGCGTTGCCCGCCACGTCGCCTTGCGCCCAGACGCCGTCTGCGGTCGTTCGCAACTGGGCGTCAGTCTCGACGAACCCTCGGTCGTCTGTCTCGACGCCGGCGGCCGCCAGGCCGAGGTTCTCGGTGTTCGGCCGTCGGCCGAGTGCGACTAGCACTTCCTCGCCCACGACGCTCACGACGTCGCCATCTTCCGGTTCGGCGTGGACGCGGTGGCCGTCTGCCGTCTCCTCGACGGCGGTCACGCGATGGCCGGTGTACACGTCGTGGCGACGGGTCGCGACGTCGGTGAACGTCTCGGCGACGTCGCCGTCTTCCCGTGGGAGCAGCGTGTCCATCATCTCGACGACGGTCACGTCGACGCCCACGGACTCGAACACGTAGCCCAGTTCGACTGCGATGTAGCCCCCGCCGAGGATCACGAGGCTGTCGGGGAGTTCCCGGCGGTACAGCGCGTCCTGGCTCGTCCAGTAGTCGACCTCCTCGAGGCCATCGATCGGTGGGACCAGCGGACTACTACCCGTCGCGATGACGACCCTGTCCCCCGTTACGTGTCGGCCCTCGAGTTCCACGGTGCGGTCGTCGACGAACCTGGTGTACTCGTCGAACAGCGTGAGGTCATCTTTCTCGCGGTAGCGCGCTTCCATCCCCTCAGCGATGCCACCCAGGAGGTCGTCCATCTCGTCGACGACTGCGCCGTAGTCGATGCCGTCGAACGTCACGTCGACGTGGAACTGCTGGGCATCGCGGACGTGGTTCACGGCGTTCGCCGCCTGGATCACCATCTTCGAGGGGTTACACCCGCGGTTCAGACACGTCCCGCCCAGTGGCCCCGGTTCGACCAGTGCGGTCTCGAGTCCCGCGTCCGCTGCCGCCGCGGCGACGTTGTTGCCAGTTCCACCGCCGATGACGATGACGTCGAAGTCGGTCACGTCTACCTCGGCGCAACCCGGAACCAAGAAGGTCCCCCGGGGTTGCGAGTGGGTTGCACGGACGCCACGGCGTCGCCCCGTGGGCACACTCGCGGGCCGAGTTTATTACCCGGCCCCCCGATGCAGTCCGTATGTCGACGTTCGTCGTCGTCGGCGGTGACGCCGCCGGGATGTCAGCGGCCAGCAAGGCGAAACGCGACGACCCCGACCTGGACGTTGTCGTGTTCGAACAGGGAGAGTGGGTCTCGTACGGTGCCTGTGGACTGCCGTACTACATCAAGGGCGAGATTCAGTCGCTCGAGGAGTTGGTGTCGGTCACGCCCGAGGAGTTCCGGGAGGAGCGGGATATCGATCTGCGGACCGGCCACGAGGTAGTCGACGTCGACCCCTCGGAGCGAACCGTCACGGCCCGTACCGACGGTAAAACCGTCGTCCAGGCGTACGACCACCTCCTGATCGCGACCGGGGCCGAGGCGGTGAACCCACCTATCGACGGCCTGGACCGAAAGGGCGTGTACACGCTGGGATCGATGTCCGACGGGAAGGAACTCCGGGAGTACGTCGCACGGGCCCGCTCGGAGCAAGACCTGATGCAACCCGACAGCGGACCTGCCTGCCAGTTCCTCGAGACCTGCAACGGCCCCGTCGGAATCGTCGGGGGCGGATACATCGGCGTCGAGATGGCCGAGGCACTCGCGGCCAACGACTTCGAGGTCCACCTGTTCCAGCGGGGTGACCGGATCCTCAAGGGGTTCAGCGAGGCCACGAGCGAGGCAGTCGTCGACCACCTCGACGAACAGGACGTCGCGGTGTACCTGAATGCCGAGGTCCAGGCGTTGGCTGGTGGCGAGGCGGTCGAGGCGATCGTCACCGGCACGGATCGCGTGCCGGTCGAGATGGTTCTGGTCGGGACCGGCGTCAGACCACGAACCGACCTGGCCGATGACGCGGGGATCGAACTAGGAGAGACGGGTGCCATCGCGACCGACGCATACCGGGAGACGAACGTCCCGGACGTGTACGCGGCAGGCGACTGTGCGGAGGCAACGCACGTCGTCACTGGCGACGCGGTGTACGTTCCACTCGCCCTGACAGCCAACCGCCACGGACGAGCGATCGGGAAGACCGTTGCGGGCGATACAACGGTGGGTGGTGGCGTCGCTGGTACGGCGGCAGTCAAGGCGTTCGAGGTGGAGGCTGCGCGAACGGGAGTGCTGGACCACGAAACCGCACGCGAGGCCGGGTTCGATCCGATCACGGAGACCATCGAGGCGAAGTCACGCGCCGGGTACTACCCCGAGGGCGGCACGGTCCGCGTGACGCTGACCGTCGACGGACCGACCGGCCGCGTCCTCGGCGGGAGTCTCGTCTCCGAGTACGGCGAGGGCGCCGTTCACCGGAGTCACGCGCTCGTGGGCGCTGTCACCGAGGGCGTCGCTGTCGACGACCTGTCGAACTACGACCTGGCGTACGCGCCGCCGTTCAACACGACGTGGGACCCGATCCTGACGGCCGCGAAGGTCGTCGATGGACGGCGATGAGAGGCACCGCTCCGACGACACCGGTCCCGACACACAGCAGCGAGTGAACCGCCCCGGGGCCGACTCCCGAGGCGCTCTGCCTGCCCCGCCAGCAGACCGTGCCTGCCCCGCCAGCAGACCGCGGCCGTCCTC
>CAZIVN010000201.1:0-4724 GCA_964542685.1 uncultured Halobacteriales archaeon | reverse complement strand
TAGAGGACGAACCCCTCCAGGACCATCGCGAGGTGGCTCCAGAACAGGAAGTTGTACATCGCCCAGTGGAGGTACGAGAAGTCCCCCGCGAACAGGGCCAGGGTGTACGGCGTCCAGGCGCCGAGTTTCAGACAGCCGAAGAAGGCAAGCGCCCCGAGCGCCGGGACGTCGTAGTCGAGTTTCCAGGCGCCGATCGCGAGTGCGATGAACAGCGTGGCGACCGGACTGTCGGGCACCAGGAGCCACATCTCCACCGGTTCGAGGGCGAACTGGCCGGTGATCGTCGGGGACGACGCCGGGATCGGTGTGAACCCGTAGTACCAGAACCCGAACAGGGTCCCAACCAGGTTGATCGCGACGATGGGCCAGGCCAGGCGCAGTCCGACGTCCTCGATCACGCGGGGCACGGGCTGGACGTACCGGGGGAGGTCCGGGCGGTCCGGGAGGTCCGCGCCGTCGAGCCAGCCGTCGAGACGGTCTACCGTACTCATCGGGCGTACCCGCGGCGGCGGACGGCAAAACGGTCACGATTGTCGTCGGCGCTGTGGCGTGGCGGCCGACGGGCGCCGTTCCCGCAGTCGACACGCATTTGCGGCGCCCGCGCCGACCCGGAGGTATGACCTGGGCGGACCTGTTCGAGCGGGGTAGCGAAACCGGGACGACCCTGGCGGCCGTGCGGGCGGCCCTCGCGGCCCGGCGCGAGGGCGACACGGCGGAGGGGTCGGAGTGAGCGACGACGGGGACGCCGGCCGCGTCGCCCGCGTGGTGGCGGACGCGGACGTGCTCGCGGCCGACCTGCTGGTGGGTGGGCCCGCCCGCGAGGCGATGGACCTGGTGCGGAGCCACTCGTGGGTCGCGCTGCTTTCCAGCGATCCGTTGCTCGACGACGCCGAGGCCGTGATCCGGGACCTGGCCGACGAGTCACTCGCCGCAGACTGGCGAGAGCGGGTCGGGTCGCTGCGGACGCCCGTCGAGCACCCCGACGGCGACCACCCCGGCCTGGCGACGGCCTACCGCGGCGAGGCGGGGCACCTGCTGACGTTCGACGAGGGGTTGCGCTCGGTCGACGCGAACCTCTCGGTCCAGCCGTACGCCGACCTCAGCGTCCGGTCGCCGGACGCCTTCGCACGGCTGTTCGACCCGGAACGGGTGTATCCCGCCGCCGAGGACGGCGCGTACCCGGGGCCCGACCGGGACCCGCGATCGTAGAGGTCGCCGGGGAGTCCACCGACGGGAGGGGGTATACCACCGAACCGTCGTCACACGAACCGCGGTCGGCTGGACGGCCGACCGTTGCCGGGGCCACAGTGTTTCTATCCGTCGAGTTGTAACCTCGACATCTAAGAGAATGTCTGACTCTGTCCGCGTGCTCCTCGTGCCGGAGTCTCCGGCGGTCGGGGAGGACGTCGTCGCGTTCCTCGAGGAGGAGGTCGGCGGGTTCGCAGTGACGGTCGCACCGACGGCGGGCGAGGCCCTGGACCGACTACGTGGCGGTCCGTTCGACTGCGTCGTCTCGGGGTACAGTCTCCCGGAGAGAGACGGGATCGAGTTCCTCGAATCGGTTCGCGAGCCCTACCCGAGGCTCCCGTTCGTGCTGTACACCGACGCCGACAGCGAGGCGGTGGCTGCCGCCGCCGTCTCGGCGGACGTCACGGAGTACGTTCGCCGCGACGACGCCGGCGGACACGCCGTGTTGGCCGACGCGCTCGAAACCGTCGTCGGGAGCCGCGACAGCGCCGTTGGTCTGGACGACCCCGGCGACCGGGTCGAGCGGATCCTCGCGACGGTTCCCGCGTGCGTCGTCGAACTGGACAGGGACGGCCAGTTCGTGTACGTGAACCGACGCGCCGAGGAGATTCTCGGCCTCGAACGGTCGCAGGTGACCGGGCGGACGTACAACGATCCGGACTGGGAGATCAGAGACCTCGACGGGGAGCCGATCCCGGACGAGCGACTGCCGTTTCGGCAGGTGCTCGACTCGGGCGAACCGATCGAGGGCTTCCGGCACACGGTGTGCTGGCCCGACGGCTCCGAGAAGGTCCTCTCGGTGAGCGGCGTCCCGCTGTTCGACGACCGTGGTCGCGTCGAGAGCGTCGTGTTCTCGCTGTCCGACGTCACCGAGCGCGTCGAAGGGGAACAACAGCTCCGACGGCGCGAGGAACAGTTGAACCGACTCCACGGAGCCACGCGCGAACTGCTGTCCTGTACGAGTCAACAGGAGGCCGCCACCGTGGCCAGTCGGACCGCGGTCGAAATCCTCGAGTTCCCGATGAACGGGGTCCACCTCTACGACGAGACCGTCGACGGGCTTCGCCCGGCGGCCGTCTCCGAGGCGAGCGAGGAACTGCTGGGCGAGGCGCCGATCATCGACAGGGGGGTCGCCTGGGAGGCGTTCCAGCAGTCCGAGGAGCGACTGTACGACGACGTTCGCGAGGCCGACGAGGCGTACAATCCGGAGAGTCCGATGCGAGGCGAGATCCACCTGCCGCTGGGTGAGTACGGCGTGTTCATCGTCTCGGCGACGGAGCCCGACGCCTTCGACGAACACGATATCGAACTCGCACGGATCCTGGCTGCGAACACGGAGGCGGCGCTCGAACGGATCGGCAGGGAGCGAACGCTTCGCGAGCGAGAAGCGGAACTCGAACAGCAAAACGAGCGGCTGGACGAGTTCGCGAGCATCGTGAGCCACGACCTGCGAAACCCGCTGAACGTCGCACAGGGCCGCGCGGAACTCCTCGCTGCGGAGTACGACGGCGAGCATCTCGCCCCACTGAGGGCGGAACTCGACCGGATGGAGGATCTCGTCTCGGACGTGCTCACGCTCGCCAGAGAGGGGAAGATCGTCGCGGAGACCGAGCCGATCCAGTTGACGAACCTGATCGGCGAGTGCTGGCGGTCCGTCTCGACCGAGACGGCGACGATCGAGATCGCAGACGAGGTCACGATCCGCGGCGATCGGAGCCGTCTCCGGAACGTGTTCGAGAACCTGTTCCGCAACGCAATCGAGCACGGTGGGGCGGACGTGACCGTCCGCGTCGGGCGGATCGACGACGGCATCTACGTCGAGGACGACGGGCCCGGGATTCCCGAGGCGGAGCGAGACCGCCTGTTCGACCCCGGCTACACGTCGGCGAGCAACGGAACTGGCTTCGGACTGACGATCGTGCGGCGGATCGTCGAGGCACACGGGTGGGACGTCGACGTCACGACCGGCACCGACGGCGGGGCGCGCTTCGAGATTACCGGCCCGCTGTAGACGGTTGCCGGCGACGGACTCGCCACACCGCCGCGAGGCCGGTCCGGACGCCGCCGTCCCGGCCCGCCGTCCGCTACCGGTCGCTGTTTGCCCACCGAGCGAGGCGGCGCTGGATCGGCACCGGCGTGAGACGACCGGCGTAGTACAGGAGTTTCATCGCCACCCCCGGAATCACGACCCGCTCGCCGTCCTGGAGCCCCTCGTAGCCCGCACGGGCGACGTCCTCGGGCGAGTGGACGAACCGCGATCCGACCGCCGAGGCGCCCATGCCGGCCCGGTCCTGGAACTCCGTCTCGACGGGGCCCGGACACAGCACGGTCACGGTCACGTCGGTCGCCCGCAGTTCCTCGGCGACGGCCTGCGAGAAGCTGTTGACGTAGGCCTTGCTGGCGTAGTACGTCGACATGTACGGCCCGGGCTGGAAGCCGGCCATCGACCCGACGTTCAGGACGTTCCCGCGCCCGCGGGTCACGAACTCCGCCAGGTACAGTCTGGACAGCGTCACGGGCGTGACGACGTTGAGTTTCAACTGATCGAGTTCGCGGTCCGGGTCGCTGTCGTGGAACGGACCGTACGTTCCGATGCCGACGTTGTTGACCAGGGTGTCGACCCGGAGGTCGCACTCGTCCAGGGTCTCGTACAGGGCCTCGGCGGCACCCGGCTCGGCCAGGTCGCGGACGACGACGGTGACGTCGACGCCGTACTCGCCCTGGAGTCGCGTTCCGAGCTCCCGCAATCGGTCCTCGCGGCGCGCGACCAGCGCGAGGTCGTGGCCGTGTCCTGCGAACTCCTCGGCGAGTGCCGCGCCGATGCCAGCCGAACCGCCGGTGATCAGCGCCCGTCCGGTGTCCTCGTCCATGGCGGCGCGGAGGGCCCGGGTCGGCATAACTGTCGGTGGCTTCGGACGAACGGAGGGAAACAGTGAAGGGCAACGGTGTCAATCGCAGACAATATGGGAATCGGTGACACCATCAAGAAACTGTTCAGGAAACTCAAGCAGAACGTCGTCTACGAGTGTGACGCCTGCGACTACGAGACACAGCGAAAACACTTCGAGACCGACGACGGTGGGCTGGTCTGCCCGAACTGTGGGAGCGAGCGGATCAGGGTCGACTGATCCGGATTGGGTTCACTGTGGACCGGTGAGCACCGGCACCGGACTGGTGTTCACCGGTCATTGACGAAACGAAACCGTTCGAGACGCCCGGCGCACGTCCGGGCGGGCGCGACGACGAGGCCGACGTCGGCGGGGTGGAACGGCCGTCCGTCGAACACCGGAGTGTACAACCGGGTTTTGAAACTGTCGGACGAGTACACGCTTACAGGTTCCACCAGCTAAATATCTTACATTACCGACGTACCGACTGCAATGTCGGTTCCGCCGGAGATGGCAGGGGAATCGAACGCCCTCGACCCGCGCAGACGGCGAGTGTTGGCCGCACTCGGCGCGGCGGCGTTGCCCGCC
>CAZIVN010000200.1:0-4765 GCA_964542685.1 uncultured Halobacteriales archaeon | reverse complement strand
GCGACGCCGTCCTCCTGAACGACCCGTTCCACGGCGGCGCCCACCTCCCGGACCTGACGCTCGTGACGCCCGTCTTCGTCGACGGCGACCTCGTCGCCGCCGTCGCGAACCGCGCCCACCACGCCGACGTCGGCGGCGCTCGCGGTGGCTCCGTCGCGGCCGACGCCACGGAGATCTACCAGGAGGGGCTCCGCATCCCGCCGGTGAAGCTGTTCGCCGGTGGCGATCCCGTCGGCGCCGTCTTCGACACCGTCCTGGCGAACGTCCGGACGCCCGACGAACGGCGCGGCGACCTGCGCGCCCAGCGAGCGGCGAACGAGACCGGGCGCCGGCGGTTCGAGGCCTTCGCCGCCGAGCGCGACGACCTCCGGACGGCGACGGCCGCGGTGACCGACTACGCCGAACGCCGCACGCGCGCCGCGATCCGTGAGTTGCCCGACGGCGAGTACGCCTTCGAGGACCGACTCGACGACGACGGGCGGGGCAACGAGGCCCTGCCGGTCAGGGCGACGGTGACCGTCGACGGCGACGAGATGACCGTCGACTTCGCCGGGACCGCCGCCCAGACCGAGGGGCCAGTCAACGCGGTGTTCGCCGTGACGGCCTCGGCGACGTACTACGCGGTGCGGGCCGTGACGGACCCGGACGTGCCACCCAGCGCCGGCTGTTACCGGCCGGTCGAGATCAGGACGCCCGACAGGAGCGTCGTCGACGCCGAACCACCGGCGGCGGTCGTCGGGGGCAACCTGGAGACGTCACAGCGCGTCACGGACGTCGTCCTGGGCGCGTTCGCCGAGGCGGTCCCCGACCGCGTACCCGCGGCCGGCCAGGGGACGATGAACAACGTCACCCTCGCGGGGACCGACCCGCGCGAGGGGAGCGGGGCCTACGCCTTCTACGAGACCCAGGCGGGGGGCTCGGGCGGGTTCGCGACCGGCGACGGCATGGACGCCGTCCACGTCCACATGAGCAACACGCTGAACACGCCCGCCGAGGTGCTGGAGACGGCCTACCCGCTGCGGGTCCGCCGGTACGAACTCCGGCCGGACTCCGGTGGGGCGGGCCGACACCGCGGGGGCCTCGGACTGCGCCGTGACGTCGAGGTCGTCGACCACGAGGCGACGGTGAGTCTGCTCGCGGAGCGCCACCGCTCGCGGCCGTACGGCCTGGCAGGCGGCGACCCCGGCGCCCGGGGCGGGACGGTCCTGAATCCGGACGACGACCCGGAGACACTGCCGGCAAAGTGCACGCGAACGCTCCCGCCGGGGACGGTCCTGAGCGTGCGGACCCCCGGCGGCGGCGGCCACGGCGACCCCGGGGAACGGGAGCCGGCGGCGATCCGTCGGGACCTGCGTCTCGGGAAACTCACGCCGGAGGCCGCCCGTAGACGGTACGGCGTCGACCCCGGACGGTGGGAGACGGACGGTGAGACGGAGGAGTCACCCGCCGACGGCACTCGGGAGTCGTGAGCGGCGGACGCCCGCGCCCGGCGCCGCTCAGGCGAACACTCTCTCGTAGGACGTCTCCAGGTGGTCGATCACCTGCGAGACGATGCGCGGATCGTACGTCCAGAAGCCGTAGTAGGAGTCCTCGCCGCGGCTCTCGGCGACGAGGGCGCTGCCCTGGGCGCGGTCCGGCCCGCCATCGAACACGACGAACCACGACTGTGCCAGTTCCTGGTCGTCCTCGACGTGTGTCCTGACGCCGTCGAGGTCGACCGACTCGCCGTCCGGCGCCGCGAACGCGTACACCTCCAGGTCGCCGCTCGCCAGCGTCTCGTAGGTCCGGGCCTGTCCGAGCAGGATGGACTCGTACTGGAACCCCGCGAACAGTCGTCCGGACCCGACCCGCCACGCCCGGTCCTCGATCTCCCTGGAGGCCAGGGTCATGTCGCGTTTGTCGTAGGCGGTGAACGTCGTCTCCTTGAGGTGCGAGAGGAGGTCGTGGTGCTCGGAGTCGTCGACACCGAGGCCGCCGGCACCCGCCGGCGTCTCCGAGATGAGGTCCACGACCGCGTCGGTGGAGGTGGCCGCGAGCAACTCGCCGTCCCTCGTCAGCAACGCCACCCCCTCGGGGCGGCCCGACAGCGTGCGCTCCTCGGTGACGAGGACGTTCTGTTCCTCGAAGTACGCCGCCGCATCGTCGTCGAGTCCGTCACGTCGAGGGTTCAACAGCGTCAGCGTCTTCTCCTCGCCCTCGACGGCGGCCACGATCTCGTGGAGCGACATCGGGTGACGAAGACCTTGCGTCCGGGCCGACTTAACACCTCGGGGGGCCTCCAACACTTAAGTCCCGACCCGTGGTAGCAGTACGCATGGAACTGACAGAACGGCTCGACTTCGATCACGAGGACCGCAAACGGATCTACGAGTACGTCGAGCGACACGGGCGAGTCTCGGCGGATCGGGTTCGGGACGAACTGAACCTGACCCCGCGAGGGATGCGCCACCACGTCGCCATCCTGCGGCGGGACGGCTACGTCGAGGACGAGGACGGCGACCTGGTCGTCACCTTCGAGAACGGCGCCGTCGAGGAACACCGCTCCGAGGACTGCGAGTTCCTGATCCGGCAGGCCCGCCAGGACGACATGGCCGGTCTGGTCGGCGCCATCCGTCGCGTCGCCGAGGAGGGCAGTTACACCGAGGCCGAGAGCGTCGCGGACGTCATCGACCACGAGGAGGTGCTGCTCCGGCACAACGAACTGGAGTCGCGGATGTTCTTCGTCGCCACCGTCGACGAGGAGGTGGTCGGCTGGGTCCACGTCGCCGGCTCCGAAATCGACAAACTGGGGCACACCGCGGTGCTGACGGTCGGCGTCCTCAAGGAGTACCGCGGCAACGACATCGGGAGCCACCTCCTGGAACGCGGCCTGGAGTGGGCCGGCAAGATGGAGTACGAGAAGCTGTACAACTCGGTGCCCGCGACGAACGAACGCGCAATCGAGTTCCTCGAGGCCAACGGCTGGGAGACGGAGGCCACCCGCGAGGACCACTACCGCATCGACGGCGACTACGTCGACGAAGTGATGATGGCCTACTGGCTCTGAGCCACGGCCGACGTCGAATCGAAGCCGTACTACTTGGCGTCGTCCGGCGCCGACCCCTCCGGCCACTCCTCCTCGGTGTCGTCGAGCGGTTCGGCGACGACGCCCTCCTGCCGGGCCGCGGTCCGCGCGTGGGCCGTGCAGACGATGCGGTTCTCGGCCCACGGAACGTGCAACCGGACCGCTCCGCGCCGGTCGCAGTCCTCCTCCGAGCAGTCGACCATGGTCCCGCGTTCGCACTCCGGACAAAGGACTTTTCGGGTCGACCAATCGTAAAGGCGCCCCCGTCGGTCAGTTGTGTTCCGTCCCGACACCGCCGATGCGGAACCGCCTCGCGCACGGCGGCGTCGAAGCCCCCCAGTGAGTCGAGACAGTGGAGAGACATCCCCGCACCGCCAGTATATACCGGGTTTCAAGTGCCGTTGGAACTGGTCAGTCGCTCGACGAGCGTCGCCGTCCCGCGCCTGATACGGTTTAGTTTCATTCATTACCGGTGATCGCCCGTACGGTACCGGCGATCACCGGTAAACAGTGAAACTAAACCGTATGAGTCGTTCCGACAGCGACTGCGGAGCGATGTCGAGCCGGGCGGCGACCTCCCGCTGGGAGGCCCCCTGTGGCACGTCGTAGTGGCCAGTCTCGTAGGCCGCGACGAGCGCCTCCCGCTGAGGCTCCGTCACGACCGTGACCTCACCCTCCGGCGAACTCTGTTCGTAGAGCGCGCGGAGTTCGAACGGGAACCCACGCTCGCTGTGGGCCGAGCGAAACTCGTAGAGCGCCGCCCGGTGGGGGAACCGCATCCGGGTCGTCCACCCCTCGTGTCTGGCAGTCGACTCCAGGCGTACGAGGTCCAGGTCGCGTATCTCGGAGAGCATCGACTTGTCACTCGCAGCCTCGGTGATCGTCACCCGGTACAGGCGGCGAGTCGGCGTCTCGGTAAGCGTCCGTGGCTCCGCGACCGTCGGGTCGGCGTCGATGCCGGCGTCGAAGGCCTCGAAGTCACCCCCCTCGGCCCAGAAGAGGTAGTTGGCCGTCCCGTCGTCGGCGTACATCTCCTCGACGGTTATCTCCACGTCCGGCGCCCGTTCGAGGGCGACCTCCAGGAGCGGCCCGTCGGTCCAGTACTCGGCGATGAACATGGGGTTCGTAGTGCCGGCGGGGGTGAAGTACCGACCGGTCGTCTAGACGACGAGGACGAGGACGAACGCGACGAGCATCGAGAGGGTCAGCAGCGCCTGGACCAGCGCCGATCCGAGGACGCCCACTGTCGCGTACAGCGCCGCGCGGGCGCTGTCGGCCCCGTCGCGCGTGGTGAGGTAGGAGAGCGCGAACACCGTCCCGGCGACGCCCACGGCGACGCCGAGCGGGCCGGCGACGAAAAAGAGGAGGAGCCCCGCGACGCTGGCGGCGACGCTGACGGGCCACGAGGCGCCACCCGCACGCGTCGAGACGGCACTCGCGAGGACGTCGACGGCCAGGGCGAACAGGCCGACCAGCGTCAGGGCGACGAGCGCCGCCGTTCCCGGCTCCGCGTAAGCCGTCGTCCACCAGTGCAGGTAGACGCCGACGATGGAGAGCAGGGGTCCCGGCAGGCCGGGGACGACGCTGCCGACGACGCCCGCGACCAGCAACCCCAGGGCCACCCACGTGAGCGGTTCGACCACGGCGGCCGTACTCCCGCCGGACCCTAATACTGTTCGTCGAACCGCTCCCGGACCGCCC
>CAZIVN010000199.1:0-4827 GCA_964542685.1 uncultured Halobacteriales archaeon | reverse complement strand
GTCGCTCGCGGTCGCGGCCTCCTACCCGGTGTTCGAGTTCCTGCTGTGAGCGACGCCGCCACTCCCCGGGCCCACCGACAGGTTCATCGCATTCTGTCTCGTACGGAACGACACGATGATGCTGCCCACCCACGCGCTCGTCGGGATGGCTCTCGGCCTCGCGGTCGGGACTGCGGTCCCGGAGTTCGCCGTCGTCGCCGCCGTCGCGGGGTTCCTGGGGGGCGCGTTTCCAGACCTCGACCTCTACGTGGGCCACCGGAAGACGTTGCACTTCCCGGTGTACTACGCGCCGCTGGCGGTCGCGGCGCTCGCGGTCGCCGCGCTGGTCCCGACGACGACGACAATCGGCGCCGCCGTCTTCCTCCTCGGGGCGGCCGCACACAGCGCGAGCGACGTGCTCGGGGGCGGTCTCGAACTGCGGCCCTGGGAGGCGACCTCCCAACGGGCGGTGTACGACCACTACCGCGGCCGGTGGCTCGCACCTCGGCGACTCGTGGGCTACGACGGCTCGCCGGGCGACCTCGCGCTGTCGGTGACCCTCGCCGTCCCGCTGTTCGCGGTGTCCGGCGACGCACTGCAGGCCGTCGTCGCCGCCAGTCTGGGCGTCGCGGTCGTCTACGCCGCCGTCCGGCGCGTGTTGCCCGCCGTCGCCGACCGACTGATCGGTGACCTGCTCGGCCCGCGACTGCCCGACCCGCTCCTGGCGCGGATTCCGGCCCGCTACCGGAGCGACTCGACCGCACCGCAGCGAGGCTGACGGCCACACAAGAGTCTTGGCCCGAGCGAACCCACTCCCGAGTCGACGGTACCGATGACCGGTTTCAGTGGTGTTGTGCTCGGTGTCCTGTTCGTCGCGCTCCTCGGCGTCCTGGCGGTCGCCGCGTGGCGCCGCTCGGGCGCGGCGACCGTCAACGCCGCCGCGTCGGTCGTCCTCGCCGCGCCCGCCGTCGTTGTCGCGGTCCCCGTCGGCCCGACCTGGGGCGGCCCCGGCGGGTCCGCGCTGGCGCTGTGGCTCACCGTAGCCGGCCTGTTGCACTCGCTCGGGATGCTCGGCCCGTACGACACCGTCTGGTGGTGGGATCACCTCACTCACACCGTCTCCGCCGCGCTCGTGGCGGCGCTGGTGTACGCCGTCCTCCTGGCTGCCGCCGGTGTGGGTCCGATCCCGGCGCTGTCGCCGGTCGGCGTCGCGGCGGCGACGGTTCTCGGCACCTTCGGTGCCGGCGTGTTCTGGGAGCTCGTCGAACTCGCCGCGCGGGCGGTGGGCGACCACTACGGCGTCGACCCGGTCCTCGTCGTCTACGACTGGCAGGACACCGCACTCGACCTGGCCTTCGATACCGCCGGCGCACTGGTCGTCCTCGCGCTCGACGTCCGACTGTTCGTCGCGCTGGTCGAGCGCGATCCGAGCCTCGCGGCGACGGCACTCGCCTGGACGGCGGCCGTCGTGACGGTCGCCTCGCTGGGCATCGCCGCCCTGGTCGACCTCCGTCCCCAGTCCGACTCGACGGACGGGGACCCCGCCGAGGACACCGACTGAGCGGGCCGACCGACGCTACGCTCGGCGCTGCCCGGCCGAGCGGGCCGATCCGGCGACAAGAACCGGTAAATTTTGACAGGAGCAGTGTTACAACTGATCAATAATACTTATTCCACTCCGCTGAGTTTCGGCCTACGAATGCCAGCCATCGACCAGGGGCTCCGTACACTCGCAACAGTGACGGAGGGGATCGACGACGACCGATACCAGGTCGTCGGGGTCGACGTCGAGACGGCAGACGACGAGACCTGTGGAACCGTACGTTTGGAGGGAACCGTCTTCGAGGACGGCGTTCCCGACGGGGTTCGCGTGACGGCCTGTGACTGTTCGGTCTCCGACTCGGGGGCCCTGCAGTTCGAACTGACCGTCGTGAGTGACGAGACGGGGGTCCTCGAGACGGACAGTGCCGACGCATCGCCCGACGCGAGCGAACAGGACGTCGATGCCGAGACGTCCGAGCCGAGGTCGGGCCCCGACGAGACGGGCGGCGAGTCGGTCGCGGAGACGAGCGCGGGAAACGGTAACGCCGGAGCGCCCGAGCAGGCGGACGGTGCGGCTCCGGCGATGGACGAGGACGGGGAAGCAGTCGACGACGAGAGCGACCCGACGGACGACTCGGTGCCGCCGTACCGGGACCCGGACCGCCTCAAGGCGGTGTACGACGAGGAACGGACGTTCCAGGAGATGACCGACGCGCTGGGGGTCGACGTCACGCCCCAGACCGTCCGGCGGTACATGATCGACCACGACGTCCACGAACCGCAGCCACAGCCGGCGATCGGTCCGGAGGACGCCGACCGACTGGACACGAACCCGTCCTCGGGAGATGACACCGAGGACGAGCCGGACGTCGACGGGACCGACGTCGACGACGCGTCACCGGAGGCTCCGGGCGCCGATGAGTCGGAGTCGGATGGCTTGCCGGCCGAGGAGTCGGAGCCGGACGAGTCGCGCGCCGAGTCCGACCCGACGGACGCGTCCGATTCCGTTCCGGAACCAGCCGTCGACGAGGAGATCCCACTGGAGACGGTCTGTGACGTCGACGGCGCCGAGGCACACACGCTCGGCGAACTCGTCGACGCCGCGGTCGGCGCCCGCACGATGTACGAGGTGCAGTCGACGCTCGGCGTCGACGCGGAGACGACGCGGGCCCTGCTCGAGGCCTGCGACCTGATGGATCTCGTCGCCGGTCGCATCGATCGTGGCGAGGGCCCCGACGAGCCAACCGTCGTGGACCGCGTGGCCGGCGCCATCTCGGACCCGTCGGACGACCCGGTGGACGGCTTCGGGGACTGACCGCAGACCGTCGCGCCGGAGCGCAACCGATTTGCGTCGCCGTCTCCCAGAACGGACCGATGTGGCCCTGGGGACACGCTGCCGTCGGCTACCTCCTGCTGTCGCTGTGGTGGAACTCGGAGTCCGACCTCCCGCCGGTCGGCCGTGCGGTTTTCGCGGCGGTCCTCGGCACACAGTTCCCGGACCTGATCGACAAGCCGCTGGCCTGGACAGTGTCAGTACTCCCGCACGGCCGGTCGCTCGGTCACTCCGCACTGACCGCCGCCCTGGTCTGTACGGCCCTGTGGCTCGTCTATCGCGACTCGGACCATCGACGGGTCGTCGGGGCGTTCGCCCTGGGGTACTGGTCACACCTCTTCAGCGACGGCCTCTACGCGCTCCTGAGGTGGGAACTAGAACCGCTCGCGTACCTCGCCTATCCACTCGTCGCTCCGATCACCGTCGACACGAACGAGAGCATCCTCCAGCACTTCCTCAGCATGGAACTCACGCCCGAATTCGGCTTCGAACTCGTCCTCGTGGTGCTGGCGCTGGTCGCCTGGCGCCGGGACGGCTATACGCTGCACTACCTCGAACGGCGTGGAGACGCGATCTGGTAGTGTTGCTGGGATCGACACCTGAAGCCCGGCGCACCCACGGCACACTTTCACCCGCCGCCCGACGCCTCTGCCCCGGTCGAGTCCTCGCCCCTCCAGGCGTCGCATCACCTCGGCGTGCTGTTCGGCGTTCTCGATTGGATCCCTGACCGGGTCGAACGCCTTCAGGAGGCGTGATCGGCTACGCGGGCGCCACGTCGGAGTCGGCAGGACGCAACGAGACCCTGACGTCGATCTCGTCGAAGCGTACTACCGGGCGCTTCGAACGTTCGAGATGCGTCGATCCTCGATTTGTCTGGGATCCAGCATCAGTTTAGCTGTTTTCTCCTTCGGTCAGTTCGAGTCTCATTACGGAGGGTTCGTCAGGAGTGAACCGGACAACGCTTATGACGAATACTGACTAACTCTGACAACGAGGGATATCAATATGCCGATCAAACTCGGGTCCGGTGACGACGAGTCGCCACCAGTCAAGCCGGGAACGAACGCTCACGAGATCCTCGCCGTCCTCCTCGACCATCCCGACATGGGATTCAGTCCGAAGGAACTCGCAGAACTGACCGACGTGCCACACGCGAGTGTTCACAAGACGCTGTCTCGATTGCGGGAGCGGGGACTGGTCAGAAAGGTCGACTCCTACTGGGCAGTCACGGACGACGTCGCCGCCTCCCGCGTCGCGAACGTCGTTAGTCTCCAGAGTATCGAGGCCGAGTACGGGAACGACGCGTACGGCGACGACGACGGCTGGAGTGAGGACGTTCCGGACCTCGGCGAGAACGCCTAAATCGGGATGGCGTACGCACAGGGAAGCGTCGTCATCGCACCGGCGACGTTCAAATCCGGGCGCCGTCCCTACCTGGTCGTCTCGAACGAGAGCCGACCATTTCACGGTGACAGGTACACCGTGGCCGTGATCACGTCTACGGAGCGATCGGCTGCTGTCGAACTTGAGGCTGCGTCACTCGCAGAAGGCCACCTGAAAACGTACCCGAGTTACGTCAGTCCGTGGTCGTTGCACGTCTTTCCGCACCAGGAAATCACGAAACGCGTCGCGCAGGTGGAGGACTCCACTTTAGAAATCGTCTCTGATCAGATTCACGAATTCACCAAGGTCCTCGAATGATGGTTGCCGCCCCATCAAAATAAAGTTATGGTGGAAAGCCCATCATTCGGTCGCTCGACCACGATACCGCGAACCCGACCGAATCGAGTCGAAAGTTCTCTCCTAACTCTCCGACGCTGACGCTTCGGCTTCCACCGGCTCCTCCCCCCGCAACCGCCGTTCGGCCTCGTCGCGGTCCTCGGGATACCCCACGTCGACGCGCCAGCCCTCCATCCCGATGGCGTCGATGGTCCGCCCGGACTGGATCAGCAGGTCGATCGCCTCGCTGATTT
>CAZIVN010000198.1:0-4828 GCA_964542685.1 uncultured Halobacteriales archaeon | reverse complement strand
CGGACTGAACGCGGCCGCGGTCACTGCGTCTGGCTGTACTCCTCGACCCACTCCTGGAGCGTGATGCCCATCGCAGCGTCGGTGATGGCGTTCGACGAGGCGGAGTTCGCGCTCTTGACGAGTTCGGCCTC
Source organism: uncultured Halobacteriales archaeon (assembly GCA_964542685.1). GTDB lineage: Archaea > Halobacteriota > Halobacteria > Halobacteriales > Natrialbaceae > CAZIVN01. The sequence continues at coordinate 4,697 of CAZIVN010000198.1, read as the reverse complement.
CAGGGTGCGCTGTGGCACCTCGCCGAGGAAGTGGGGGATCGCGCGCTGGACGGCCACTGGACAGCCCACCTCGTGGGCCAGGGCGTAGCCGGACAGCGAGTGGGGAATGGTGTCGCCGGCGTAGCGTTCGCGGTCCGGGTCGACGAGCAACTCGGCGTCGACGTGGTCGACGTACTCGTAGCACTTGCCGACGTCGTGGAGGAGGCAGGCCGCGACGACGACGTCGGTGTCCACGTCCGCGCCGTGGAACTCCCGCTGGATCCGGGCGGACTCCATGGCGATCTTCGTGACGCCGCGGACGTGTTCGACGTTCGTGACCTCGTGGATGTTCCAGGCGTAGGGGATATCCCCGACGTCGGACCAACCACCCCGCTCCAGGCCGAGCGTCCAGGCCTCGACGACGGACTCGCGGAGGTCGTCGTCGTCGATCTCGTCGAGTTCCGGGAACGCGTCGCGTACCTGCCGTTCGTAGTCCGGGTCGCTCATGGGTCGACGAACCCGCTCGGAGCGGAAAAATCCCCGCCGTCGAGGGCGAGGGTAGTCAGAAGGAGGGCCGACGACATCGCTATCGATACCGGTACTTCGGAAGCCCCCTCGCGCCTGACCAGTTACGGCTCGCTGTGCGCCTCGCCTCACTGCGTTCGGCTGCGGTGCTTACTTCGCCGAACTCGTCGACCGCTCGGCCCCTTCCATTCCCGCCCGGAGCGTTGGCGCAGGCCACCATCGCTTCTCAGCACAGGAGAGGCGACGCCGACCCACACTTAAGACCTCTCGGCGCCCAGCCACGGGCATGGACGAGGTCCCGTCGTACGAACCGGTCAGCGTGAAGGAGGTGCTGGTGGAGATGAAAGACATCGCGGAGTTGCTCGTGGACCTCTCGTACTCCTCAGTGCTGTTCGACAGCGAGGACCTCGCGGCGACGGTGCTGGAACTGGAGTCCGAGATGGACCTCCTCCAGTTGCAGGGCCGGATGAGCCTGGTGATGGCCGGACGGAGCCCCGACGAGGCCGAACAGCTCGCTCCCGTGTTCGGTATCGTCGGCGCGGCGGAGAAAATCAGTGACGCCGCAGGGGACATCGCGAAGGTGGTCCGGGAGGAGGTGGAGTTGCCCGCGTCGTTGCGGGAGGCACTGCCGGAGGCCCTCGACACCCTCGTCCGCCTGACGCTGTCCGGAGCGTCGGCGTACGCCGGGCGGACGCTCGTGGACGTCAACATGGAGACCGAGACCGGCGTGCGGGTGCTCGCGATCAAGCGGGACGACGACTGGACCGTCGGCCCGGACCGGGACGCGACGCTCCGTGCCGGCGACGAACTGGTCTGTCGCGGTCCCGAGGACGGCATCGCTGCGGTGTACGAAACCGCGACCGGTGATCCCTTCGAACCGCCGGACACCGACGCGGCTCCCCCGGAAGACCTCGACCGTGCGATGGAGACGCTCGCGCTGATGAAGTCGATCAGCGAACTCGCGGTCGACCTGGCGTACGGGAGCGTCCTGTTCGACAGCGAGGAACTGGCCGACGAGGTGAGGCAGCTGGAGGTCGAGGTCGACGCGCTCCAGTCGCGGTTCGAAGCCTGGGCGCTGCGAGCGGCCGCGGACGTCGAGGATCCCATCTCGTTGCGGGGGCTGTTCCGCATCGCCGCCGCGACGGAACTGATCAGTGACGCCGCCCTGGAGATCAGCGAGGGCGTCCTGCGGGGCGTCGGGAGCCACCCGGTCGTCGCGGCCGCCGTCGGCGAGTCGTCGGAGGTGGTCGTGCGCGAGACGGTCGACGCCGGCAGCGACCTCGACGGGACGACGGTCGGCGCGGCACGGGTCGGCTCCGCGACCGGGATGGAGATCGTCGCCGTCCGACGAGCCGATCCCGACGCGGCGTCGCGAACCGGCTACGTCCTCTCGCCCGACCCCGAGACGGTGTTGCGACGGGGAGACGTACTCGTCGCGACGGGCACCCGGGCTGGCGCCGACCGACTGGCGGAGCTTGCGGCCGGATGACCCAGCACTGGTCCGTCGGAGCGATCACTCGCGGCCTGCTCCCCGTGCTGGTGGCACTCACCGCGCTCGAACTGCTCAGCGGCCTCGTGCTCGGGTCCGTCGAGGCGACCCTGCTGGAGTATCCGACGCTGCTGGTGCTGGTTCCCGTCGTCATCGGCACTGCCGGGAACCTCGGCAGTGTGCTGTCGGCCCGCCTGGCGACGTCGTTCCACCTCGGGACGCTCTCCTTTTCCACCGAGGACGAACTGCTGGTGGGCAACGCCGCGACGACGGTGTTGCTCGCGGTGACGCTGTTCCCCCTGGTCGGGGCCGGCGCCTGGGTGACCACGGCGCTTACAGGGAGCCCGAAACTGGCCCTCGCGACTGTCGTCGTCGTCGCACTCACGAGCGGCATCGTCCTCGCGGTCGTCGCCGTCGTCGTCGCACTCCTCGCGACGTACCTCGCCTACCGCCGCGAGGCCGACCCCGACGACGTCGTCATCCCCGTGGTCACGAACGTCTGCGACGTCCTCGGCGTCGTCGTCCTGTTTTCCGTCGTCGAACTCGTCGTGTTCTGACCGGGGCCCCGGGAGCACAGCGAAGCGTTTTTGCGGCGGTCGGGAGTCGGTTCGTCCATGTCGGTCCGGGAGGTCGTGCGAGACGGCTACCGCGGCGCGCTCCCGACGCTCCTGCTCAGTGCCGTCGGCGGACTGTTCGCCGGCGCCATCCTCGGCGGCATGCGCGACCAGCTGGCCGCCGTTCCGGGGCTGCTGGTGATGATCCCGGCGTTCCTGGCGATCCGGGGCAGCGTCTACGGGTCGCTCGGCTCGCGCCTCTCCGGCGGCCTCCACCAGGGGTTGATCGAACCGTCGTTCGAGGCCGACCCGCGCCTCGTCGGTGCGGCCTCGGCGGCGCTGTTGAACGGCGTGACCGCCGGCCTGGTCGCGGCCGCGCTCACCGTCGGCGTCCTGCGAGCGCTCGGCCGAACGGTCGCGCCGCTGTGGACGCTCGCGGCCATCGCCGTCCTGGGGAGCGTCCTCGCCGGGCTGGCCCTGGTCGCGACCATCGTCACGGTCGTGTTCGTGGGCTACCGTCGCGGCCTGAACCCCGACGACATCGTGGGGCCAACCGTCACGACGGCGGGCGACGTGTTCGGCCTCGCGGCGCTGACGCTCGCGACGGAACTGGCGCTTGCGGTGGCCTGACCCCCGTTCGAACTAACTCCGTTTCGAAATCGAGTGCTATTCGGTCGTGGGTAAATCTTTTTCATCCCCCCGTCCGAGGGTGGAGTATGGAAGGCAACGACGTGCGCGCCGCGATGGAGTCGGTCGGGGACCGCTTCGACCTCGGTGAGTACGAGATCGACGCGTACCTGACCGTCCTGGAACACGGCGAGTTGACGGCCAGCGAGATCGCAGACCGGACCGACATCCCCCAGCCCCGCGTGTACGACACCGTCCGGTCCCTGAACGACCGTGGCCTGGTCGAACTGCGCGAGTCTCGCCCGATGAAGGCACTCGCGGTCGACCCGGAAGACGCCTTCTCGGACGTCGAGTCGTCGATCGAACAGATGATCGAGGAACTGACGGCCCGCTACAGCGCCCCCGCCCGGGAGACGGAGGCGGTGGCGCTCGTGAAGTCCCGGTCGACGATCCTGCGCTACGTCGAGGAGGTGATCGACACCGCGGAGTACGAACTGACGCTGTCACTGACCCCGGACCTCCTGGAGCGGTTCGAGGCGGACCTGACGGCTGCTGTCGACCGCGGCGTCAGCATCCACCTGGTCCTCACCCCGGCGTCGAAGGCGCCCGACCCCGCCGGCTACGACTACGCCCGGGTGGCGACGACGGCACGCGCCCGGCGGGGCATCACGACGCCCGTCGTCGCCGTGGCCGACGGCGAGTACTCCATCTACGCGACCCAGGACGCGCTCCGGGACGACCAGGACCGCTACGGCGTGATCTTCAACCGCTCCGCTCTGGGTTTCCTGGTGTCCGCGTTCTTCGAGACGGTCATCTGGACGACCGCGGACCGCGAACTGTACACGACGGACGAGCCGTCGGCGTTTCCGCGAACCTACGCCTCGATCCGTCGGTGCGTGCGCGACCTGGTGGCCGCCGACGGCGACGAGTTCTACGCCGCCATCGACGGCCGGGACGTCGAGACCGGAACGACGCGGACGCTTCGCGGACGGATCGTCGACGTCGAGTTCGAACGCAGCGGCGAGGTCGCGGGCCTGACGGTCGAAGCCGACGGCGAGGAGTACACCGTCGGCGGCCTCGTGGCGGGCTACGAGGACGTGGAGGCCCACGAGATTCGGGTCGACCGCGACGCGCCGCCCGAGGCCTGACCCGGTCGACGGCCCGGCTCTGTCGACCGGCGATCAGTCCGCAAGCGGTTCCAGCCCCGCCTCGGCCCGCAGCGTCTCGATATAGGATCGGAAGCCAGCCTCCAGGTCGTACGCCGGTTCGTAGCCCAGGTCGTCCTGGGCTTTCGACATGTCCAGGCGCTGGGTCCAGGGCAGTTCGCCCTCGTCCGAGACCGTCAGGGCGGCGTCCGGGAGGATTCGCTCGACGGTCTCGGCGGCCTCGCGGACGGTCGCCAGTTCGCCCCGGACGTTGTACACCCGTTGCGTGAGGTCGTCCTCGGGCGTGAAGGCCGCCAGTCGGAACGCCTGGGCGATGTCCTCGACGTGTTGCCAGTCGATCTCCTGGTCGCCGTAGTC
>CAZIVN010000197.1:0-4843 GCA_964542685.1 uncultured Halobacteriales archaeon | reverse complement strand
GGCGATCACCGGTAATGAATGAAACTAAACCGTATCAGTTCCAGTTCGTACCCACACACCGAACAGTGGAACGCGACCGTCCGATAGCCGGGCTGGAACTCCTCGGACTCGCCGTGCTCCTCGCACCGAATCCGGCGCCCGCGCTCCTCGCCGTCCGGGACGGTGACGGTGTAGTTCACGTGTGACAGGGGGAGCCACCGGTCGTTCGCGTGCCGTTCCAGAGTGTCCCGACCGATCCCACGGACTGGTCCACACGGAGCAGTGCGCGGGTTGGTCGGCCCCGACCGTCGGCGTCCGTGTCCGTACTCATACGCGACCGTTGGGACTGGCCCGGCTTGAACCTTGATTCCGCGCGTCGGTCAGAGGGGCCAGGGCGATGCAGTCGGAGCAAGAATTTACGACAGTCGAACGCCATGTATCGCACGGGGAGCTACTCCCCAGGGGGAAACCGTATGCCAACGTTCGTCGGTCTGATCGAGTACACGCAACAGGGGATCGACCAGTTCGAGGAACAGCCCGAGCGGCTGGAGGCGGCCCGTGACGCGATGGCGGAGATGGGCGCCGAACTCAAGGCGTACTACACCACGCTGGGACGGTACGACGCGGTCGCCGTCGCCGACTTCCCGGACGCCGACGCTGCACTGATGAACTCGGTGTTCCAGGCGAAGCAGGGGAACGTGCGCATCGAGACGCTCAGAGCGTTCCCGCAGGACGAACTGGAGGACATCATCGCCGAGATGCCCGGGTGACCCGGGCCAGGTCCGCCCTGCCCCGTCGACGTGGTGGCGTACGGTCGTTCGCGACTCCGCGACTCTGTGCCGGGAAGCGAGACGTCCTGTGTGACCGTTCGCACCGACCGGCGGGACTTCGCAGGGGTCGTCCTCGCCGCCGTCGCCGTCCTGTACAGCGCCCTCCGGACGAACTTCGTGTGGCGCTGGAGCGTCGTCGCCCCGTTCGTCCTGTCCCTCCTCTTGCGGTTCGTCCGGACCCACGAACGGATCGCTGACGCACTGGAGCCCCGCCCCGACGGCGAGGCTCGCAAGGGGTGAGGACCGCGAGGGCTGCGACGCTCGGACCGGGTCGCGTCCCGCTCAGATCACGGCGTCGACCCACTCCGCGGTGACGAACTCCCGGCGACATCCCTCACAGAGCGTGATCGTGAGGACCTGCCCCGTCGAGAGGTGGAGCTGGTACTCCTCGGTCGGCCCCGCCGTCGACTCGCAGTTGCGACAGGCCATGCGTGACTCTCGCTGGCACGTCGTCGGCCAGCAGCAAATACGCTTGGGATCGGTCCACCGCCAGGTCGCCGGGAGCGGTCGGCTCAGTCTTCGGTGGTGTCGAGTCCCAGTGCCGCGTTCAGCCCGCAAAAGCACGTGACGGCGTTGAAGCCGAGGCCGACCGCCGCAGCGCCGGCGAGGACGCCGAGCGTTCGCCGGCCCCCGGCCACTGTACTCGCCGCGACGACGGCGAGGACTCCGGCGAGCAGTCCGCGGACGAGACGGTCGCGACCGCCGACGTTCCGTTTCGGGAGCACGAGCGAACTTCGGGCCCGGGAGCGGTTATACCCTCCGCCGCGACCGTCCCGTGGTCCGCTCGACGCCCGGGTCTGCCGGGAGCGTCGTGACGCTTCGCCTGCCGGCCGCCGATTCCGGCGCGGCGTGAGCGTGGGGCCGCAATGTTATTACTTTCCGCGCGTTTGTCCCCGCCGTGAGCGAGCTACCGGCCGTGATCGTCACTGGCCAGACCGACGGGGACGCGGTCTCGCGGCGACTCGACAGATCGGCCGTCGTCGTCGACTCCCTCACCGAACTCGCCGACTGCCTCTCGTCGACGCGGCCCGCGGCAGTCGTGGTGTGCCCGGGGGCGTCGGACGTCCCGACGGCGGTCGCGACGGTCCGGGAGCACCGTCCGGACGTCCCCGTTCTGGCACCCCTGTCAGCGGAGCGTGCGGACCTGTTCGGCGAGGCGACGACGACGGTCCCCGATCCGGCGACGCCGGCGGCCCTGGCGACGGCGACGGAGACGATCGCGACGACGCCGGCGGGGCTGGACGCCTCGCGGACGCTCGACGCGCTGAATCACCTGCAGGCGACGGTCGCGGAACTGCTCGACGCGGAGGACGTTGACGCGGTCGCGGCGGCGGCGGTCACCGCCGCACGCGAGGTGTTCGAGTTGCCGGCCGCCGGCGTCCACCTGCTGAACGACGAGGGAACGGCGCTCGACCCGGTCGCCTACTCCGAGGGCGCCGCGGCGCTGTTCGACGGCGAACCGCCCTCGTACGGTCCGGACAGCGAGGCCTGGGCGGTGTACCGCACCGGCGAGTCGCTGATTCTCGGCGACACGGCGAGGGCCGACATCGAGTCGATGCCGTCGCGCAGTGCGCTCGTGTTGCCCCTCGGCGAGCACGGCCTGTTCGTCTGTTCGTCGCCGACGCCCCGGGAGTTTACGGAGGTCGACGAGTACGTGGCGAACGTCCTCGCGCGAGCGACGACGGCGGCACTCGACGTGATCGCTGGCCGGGACCGACTCGACCGCCGCGAGGCGGAACTGGCCCGCGAGCGGGACCGCCTGTCGGGTCTGTTCCAGACCGCACCGATTCCCGCCGCGAGCGTCCGGATCACCGAGGACGACGAACCGATCGCAGAGGACGTCAACCCGGCGTTCGAGGAGACGTTCGGGTACGACGCGGCGGACATCGTCGGCGAGAACATCGACGAGTACATCGTCCCAGACGGGGAGCAGGACGACGTCGTCGGGTACAACGAGCGGATCGCCGGCGACGAGTCCCGAGAGGTGGAGGTCAAACGCGAGACGACCGACGGACTCCGGGACTTTCGCCTGTCGGTCTCGCCCATCGCGTCGGACGTGACCTACGCGTTCTACGTGGACGTCACCGAGCGAAAACAGCGACAGCAACGACTCCAGGTGCTGTCCCGGGTCCTCAGACACGACATCCGGAACCAGATGAACGTCATCGAGGGCAACGCCGGGCTGCTCGCCGAACGCGTCGAGGACCCCGAGCTGTCCGAACGCGCCGCCGGCATCCGGCGCTCGGCCTCGAAACTGACGTCGCTGAGCCGCAAGACCCGCCGCGTCGAGCGACTCGTCGCACGCGAGGTGCTGAGCGCGGAGACGGACCTCGTTCGCCTAGTGTCTCACCAGCTGTCGGTGGTCCGGGACGAGACGGACGCGGTGATCACGGCGAACCTGCCGGAGACGGCCGTCGTCCGGGGCGGCGACGCACTGGCGGTCGTCGTCGAGGAGCTGCTGGACAACGCCCTCGAGTACAACGACGCCGACCGCACCCGTATCGAGGTCGACGTGACGACCGCGTCGGACTACGTCACCGTCACGGTGTGGGACAACGGGTCGGGACTGCCGGACGAAGAGCGGGCGCTGTTGCGCGGCGAGCGCGAACAGACCCAGCTCGAACACGCGAGCGGGATCGGGCTCTGGATGGTCAAGTGGGTCGTCGAGACCGTCGGCGGACGACTGGTGTTCGGCACGGCCGAGGCGGGAACCGAGATCGGGTTCACCGTACCGCGGTACCGGTCGGCGGACGACGAGCGGTCGGTCAGTCGAACAGGCCGGTGACGTCGTCCTCCCGGCGCGCCCGCTTTGCCACCTTCGCCGACAGGCGCTCGTGGACGAGCGCGCGGTCGTCGGCCTCGCGGACGAAGTCGAACAGCAGGGCGACGAACTCGCTGTCGTCGTACCCGACCGACAGGTCCTGGCGCGCGTAGGTCGTGGCCCGTTCGATCGGTGCCGGGTCGAACCCGGCCTCCTCGGCGAGGATGTCCGCCGCGATGGCGGTCGCCTCGACGCCCAGGTCCTCGTAGGCCAGGCCGTCGCCCTCGTACCGGAGTGCCGGCGGGTCGTCGTCGGTCAGCAACGTCGGATCGGTCGCCAGGTCCGACAGGAACCGCCGGGCAGCCCCCAGGTCGACGCTCCGGTAGGTGTCTCCCAGGCCGTCCAGGTACTCCGTGGCGCTCTCGGCCAGGCCTCGGGCGCCCTCGCCGTTGCCGTTCGTGGCGTGGTGGACGGCGGCGGTGAACTGGATCAGACCGTGCAGGAACTGCTCGTCGTCGGTGCCCTCCTCCAGGTCCAGCCAGCGCTCCTCCCAGGCGTCGTGGGCGGCGTGGTACTGACCCTCGTTGAACACCGCGATACCGGCCCGCAGGTGTGCTCGCACTACGCCTCACCTCCGGGGCCGTCGCCGTCGAGAGGCGGAGCCATGTCCGGAGCCTCGGCCGGACGGAAAATAAGTGTGCCGTCGCTTCACACGCTCCTGTCGCGCCGGTCACAGGTGTCGGGAATCGGTCGCACCGAGCGGCCTGCCGGAGTCCCATGCGGCCAGAGCGAGACCGACGGCCACGCCCCCAGCCGGACGGAGTCCGACGACCAACCGAACGTTCCGACGGAGTCCTGCGCGAGCAGAGCGAGCGTGGGGCACGTCGGGATGGTTTCACTCCGCAGACTGCTCGCTACGCTCGCAGTGTTGCTCCGTGAAAACGTCCTGACGGAGTCCCACGCGAGCGAAGCGAGCGTGGGGCAAGTCAGGACGTGAATGACGCATCGACCGCTGAGCGACGCGAAGCGGTCGGAAGGAATGAACGTCCTGACGGAGATTTGAACGCGGCGAGACAGTCCGGGCGTGCGGCTCGCTCCGCTCGTCGTTCCGGGCCGTGACTCGCCTGCTCAAATCTCCGTGATCGCTTCTCTCGACGCGGACGACTCGCTCCGCTCGTCGTCGTTGTGTCGAGAGAAGCGTCCTGACGGAGATTTGAACTCCGGTCCCTGGCTCCGCAAGCCAAGAGGATAGTCCACTACCCTACCAGGACTC
>CAZIVN010000196.1:0-4851 GCA_964542685.1 uncultured Halobacteriales archaeon | reverse complement strand
GCTCCGTCGACTCGCCGACGAGGTCGACCATCTCCTCGTAGACGATGCGCAGGACGTGTTCCCGAGCGGTCGTGCCGCCGGGCGGGTCCTCCTCCAGCGATCGGGACTTGATCCGGTCCGAGAGGTCCATCACCAGCGCCGTGTCGACGTCGGCCTGGAGCAGGGAGCGCTGAATCTCCCTGACGACCTCGTCGACGTCCTCCTCGCTGATCCGGGACTTCCCGCGGAGTTTGTCCAGCGTGCCGCGGAGCGAACTCCCGAGGTCGTCGAGTACCATTATTGGCGAGAGGTAGGCGACGCCCTCGGGTAAGTCTTTTTCTCGGCGTCTCGCGACGCCCGGACGGCCCTACCGCCGCGGCTGGCCGGGGCCGCGGTTGATGCTCCGGTAGGCCTCCAGGACCCCGTCGAAGTCCTCGACCGTTCGACGCAACCGGTCTTCGAGCACGTCCAGGTCCCCCTGGAGCTCCTGGAACTCCTCGCTCTGGTCCAGTTCGTAGCTGCTCTTCTCGGTCTCCAGGAGTTTCTTCTTCGTCAGCAGTTGGAGGTACTCCTGGAGCTGGTTCTGGTGTTCGCGGGCGAGCAACTGCTGGTCGATGGCGTCGACCAGGTCGTCGTGCTGGACGGGTTTACAGAGGTAGTCGTCGAACGGCATCTCGAGGATGTCCATGTCCGGATCGACCGCCGTGATGACGATGACGCTCGGGTCGACGTCGCGACGCTGGAGCATCTCCAGTACCTCGTCGCCGGAGTAGCCCGGCATCCGCCGGTCCAGGAGAATCACGTCGACGGTGTCGTCGACGGCCTCGAGGACCGCCTCGCCCTCGTAGACCGTACGGACCGCGTAGTCCCCCCGCAGCCAGAGAGTGTACATGTCGGCCAACTTCTCCTCGTCGTCGACGACGACGACCGTGGGTCGGTCACTGTCCTCGTCTGCCATGCAGTGAATCGTCCCTACCGTGAGACCGAACCCTCTTAATCGTTCCCGCCGGCCGCCGTGGAACCAACCCCAGCGACGCCCGTCGATATCCGCCCGACGGCGTCGGTCCGGACTCTCCAGCCGGCTACCCGCCCAGTAGTTGGTCGACCAGGTCGTCCGGGTCGAACGCCACGATGTCGTCGTAGTCCTGACCGGTTCCCAGGAACAGGATCGGCTTGCCGGTGACGTGGGCGATGGAGATGGCCGCCCCACCCTGCGGGTCGGCGTCGGCCTTCGTCAGGACGGCGCCGTCGATCTCGGCGGCGGCGTCGAACTCCCGTGCGCGCTGGACCGCGTCCTGGCCGGCGACGGCCTCGTCGACGAACAGCGTCACGTCCGGGTCGACGACGCGGTCGATCTTCTCGAGCTGGTCCATCAGGCCCTCGTCGGTGTGGAGTCGTCCTGCGGTGTCGCCCAGGACGACGTCGACGTCGTTGGCCTCGGCGTACTCGACGGCGTCGTAGATCACCGCCGCCGGATCGCCGCCCTGTTCGTGGCTGATCAGGCGCTTGTCCAGTGCCTCGGCGTGCTGGCCGATCTGTTCGTTGGCGCCGGCGCGGTAGGTGTCGCCGTTGGCGAGTACCGAGGAGAGCCCGCGCTCCTCGAAGTACTGGGCCAGTTTCGCGATGGTCGTGGTCTTCCCGACGCCGTTGACGCCGGTGAACACGATGACGACCGGTTTCTCCGCCTCGGCGACGCGCTCGTCGAAGTCGAACTGTCCGACGCTGATCACGTCGATCAGGGCGTCACGCAGGGCGTCCTCGACCACGCTACCCGTCGAGGTCGTCAACGCCTTCGTTTCGCCGACGAGGTTCTCCTCGACGCGGTCGAGGATGGCCTCCGCGACGCCCATCTCCACGTCGGCGTCGAGCAGGGCCATCTCGAGGTCCCAGAACGAATCCTCCAGGTCCCCCGGTTCGATGACGACGCGACCTCTGGCCGCGGATTTCAGTTTTCGGCCGAAGCCGGTGTTCCCGTCCGCGCCTCCGCTCTCGGCAGCGTCGTCGGCGTCCGCGACGGCGTCGGCGTCGGCATCCGCCGTCTGGGCGCCGTCGAGGAGGTCGGCACGGCGGATGTCGGCCCCGTCGGACCCCGTCGTGTCGCCGGCCGCTTCCGTCTCCGCCGCGTCGGCGTCGTCGGCCCCCGCCGCGTCCCCGCCGTCGCGAGTCTCCGCCGTGTCGGCGTCCGCTCGCGTCGCTGCCGGGTCCGCGTCCCCGTCCGGAGGGGTCTCGGGGAGCTCCTCGTCGGCGGCTTCCTCGGCCTTCTCCGCTGCGGTCTCCTCGACGTCCTCCGTGAAGCTGCCGAGCTTGTCTTTCAGCCCGTCGAACATCGGCGGCTTACTCCTCGTCGTCGCCCTCGCCCTGCATGGCCTGCATCTGCTGTTGCATCTGCTGTTGTTGCATCTGCTGGGCCTTCTGCTCGAGCTGGTCGCTCTCGCTCTCGAGTTCGGCGATCTCCTCGTTCAGTTCGTCGATGCGGTCGTCGAGCGTCTCCTTGCGAGTCTCCAGACTGTCGACGGCACCCTCCTCGTCGCGTTCGGCCGCGTAGCCGCCACCGATCTGGACGATGAGCTCGGACATGTCTTGGACCTCCGCACGGACGTACGCGCCGCCGCCCAGCGGCACCTGGATCGTGTCGCCCGAGTCGATGGCCCCGACGGCGTCGATGGCCTCGTCGACGGCCGTCTTCTCGTCGCGCAGGCCCTCGACCTCCTCTTCGATGGCCTCGATTTCGGACTGGATCTCCTGGAGCTCCTGGGACAGCTGCTGGAGCTGCTGGCGACCGCCGCCGCCGCCGCCACCGCCACCGAGGCTCATCCCTGGACCTCCTCGATCTCGATCTGCGTCCGTTTGAGGTTGTGCTGGCTGCCGAACGCCGCGTAGGCCCGTTCCTCCGCGACCGACTCGTTATCGCCCTCGACGGTGGTCTCGAACGTCTGCCAGCCGTCGCGCGACTGGAAGGTTCCCACGACTGTGTACTCAGTCATAGGGAAAAATCGGGGGGCGAGCCGGAAGAATCTTCCCTTCCGGGGCGGGGAGGATCCACGACTCGGCGTCGAGTTGTGTTCGAGCGAGCGACGGTGGCCGGCACGAACCACCGTGGGTGGGACTGGAAGGGGCCGAGAGGTCGCGGCTGCTGGCGAAGGAAGCACCGCAGCGAACGCAGTGAGCGAGGAGCGTGGTTCGCCAGCAGCCGCGAGCGCGAGGGGGCTTCCGTGGCGGAGTCGGTCGACCCGTCGGGAGTAGCGCTCGCAGCACCACTGTTTCCTCGAACCCGGCCGCTTTTGTCCGTCGACGACCCACACCGTACCACAGTGGCCGTCACCGACAAGATCTACGTCAAGAACCACCGGCAGATCAGCGCCCAACTCGACGCCTCCATCCCCAAGAGCGCGTTCGCCGGCGCGACGCTGGACCGGCTCTTTACCGGCGACGGCCTGGAGCAACTCGACGACGCCACCCGCGACCGGGTGCTGGACTTCGCCGAGGACTTCCTGGACTGCGACTGCGACGACAATCCCTACTGCGGGCACCCTCAGCGGAAGTTCATGCGGTACCTCCTGGAACTGCGCGCCGACGGCCTCGGCCCCGACGCCATCGTCGACGTGATGAGCGACGACTACATGGTGTACGCCTACAGCGGCGACGTCCGGTCGTTCCTCGACCAGGGCGTCCGGACCCTCGAGGCGATGGAGACGCTGGCCCGCGTCGAGGGCGACGACGACACCCGCGAGGACGCGAAGGCGCACAAGGAAGCGCTGACCGGGCGGCGATAGAAGCGAAACTGCGGCGCAAAACGGGCTGGAACGGGCGTCTCAGCCCAGGCGGTAGCTGTTCTCCTCTTCCTCGCGCTCGCCGTCGAGGTCCTCGAGTTGGATGACGTCGTCCTCGTCGGCCCCGTCGTCGAGTTCCTGGCGGAGTTTCGTCACGTAGCGCTTGTACTCGTCGAGTTGGTCGCGCAAGTGCTCGGCCTCCAGTTCGAGGCGTTCGTGTTCGCGGACGAAGCTCTTCGGCACCTCGACTTTCGGCGGGAACTCCTGGCTCGTCGACTCGGAGTCGTCGACCTCGTGTTCCGGGACGACCTCCACCTGGCCGTCGTGGGCCACGAGCATGTCGACGTAGTTACGGAAGACGGCAGACAGAGACAGGTCCCGCTCCTCGGCGATCTCGCGGAGCGTCTCGAAGGCGTCCTCGTTGACGCGGAAGGAGATCGTCTTGTTCTTGTTACCCATGGTATCGGAACTCTAGGCGTGTCGTCCCACTTAAGCGTTCGTCAGACCATCGTTTCACTCCGGGCCGGCGTGAAATAGGTGCAGCGGCCGGAACGGTCCGTCGTCGGTTCCGTCTGGCTACGCCGAGGCCTCGGCTTCCTCTTCCAGGCTCTCCAGCGCCGAGACGGTCTCGCGCCGGTAGTTCTCGACCGGGAGGTCGTACTCCTCGCGGGCCATCCGGACGTACTCGTCGACCGCGGCGTCGTCGTCGGCCTCGAAGTTCGCGACCCGGTCCAGCGTCCGCTCTGCGGTCTCGACGACCCAGCGGTCGCGGGTCGCGGCGTCGACCGGCGTGATCGACTCCGGTCGGACGGAGACGTTCACCTCGCCGTCGTCGGTCTCGAAGGTGCGTGGTTTGCCCACGACCGAGACGTACACTGGCGGTTCGGCGTCCCGCAGGAACCCCGCGGCGTCGGGCTGGTACTGCCCGGCGTACACGAAGAACGTGCCCGTCGGGTCGACGACCCGGCCGCGCCAGTACTCGCCGTCGTCGCCCACGTCTTCGGTCTCCGTGAGGGTGCCGACGAAGAACACCCGGTTGGCGCGCTGGCCGGTCGGCAACAGTGCGTACACCGGGGCTCGCTCGTCGTCGCTCTCCTTGAAC
>CAZIVN010000195.1:0-4859 GCA_964542685.1 uncultured Halobacteriales archaeon | reverse complement strand
ATGTCCTGGTTGGCGACGGCGACGTAGAACTCGACGATGCGGTCCTGGATGTAGTCGTCGACGCGCCCGCTCATTCCGAAGTCGTAGAAGACGATGCTCTCGTCGTCCTGGACCGCGAGGTTCCCGGGGTGGGGGTCGGCGTGGAACACGCCGTCCTCGATGATCATCTGGAGGTACGCCCGCTGGAGGGTCTCGGCGATCTGGCGGCGGTCCAGGCCCTTCTCCTCGAGTTCCTCGACGTCGTTGATCTTCGTCCCCGGGATGTACTGCATCGTCAGGACGCGGGGGGCAGAGTGGCTCTCGACGATGGGCGGGATGACGACGTCCTCGTCGTCGGCGAAGTTCGCCCGAATCTCGGTGAGCATCCGGGCCTCCCGCTGGTAGTCCATCTCCTCCCGAATCGTCTTGGAGAACTCGTCTGCGAGGTTCTCGAGCGAGAACGCCTGGGCCTGCCCGACGAAGTACAGGAGGATCGGGAGCGACCAGCGGATCACCCGGAGGTCGGCCTCGACGAGGCCCTCGATGCCCGGGCGCCGGACCTTCACCGCGACCTCATCGTCGTCGATGGCGGCCCGGTACACCTGTCCGAGGCTGGCGCCACTGATCGGGTCCGTGTCGAACCGGTCGAACCGGTCCGCGACCGGTCCGATCTCCTCCTCGATGACCCGTTCCGTCTCGGGCCAGGGCGCGGGGGGCACGTCGTCCTGGAGGCTCGACAGCACCTCGATGTACTCCGGCGGGAGCACGTCCGGCCGCGTCGACAGTAACTGACCGAGTTTGATGAACGTCGGGCCGAGCGTCAACAGCGAGTCGAGCAGTCGGTGGGCACGCTCCCGGCGGATCTCCGGGCCGACCTGGCGGCGACCGCCCACGACGAAGTACTTCCGGCGGTCGCGAGCGTACGCGAGCAACAGCGGCAGGAACTGCCAGGCGACGACGACGAACCGACGGTACGCGCGGAGTTGGACCAGCCTCACCACCCCCTCAGGCGGTGTCGGCGTCCTCGACGTCGATCTCGGTCACGGACGTCGAGTCGGCCTTCGGCAGGCGCAGTTCCAACACGCCGCGGTCGACGGTCGCCTCGGCGCCCGCCTCGGTCGCGTCCGGGGGGAGGGGCAACTCCACGTCGAGGAACAGCGAGCGGTCCTCCTCGAGGTAGCGGAACTCGTAGCCGACGTCCTTCTCGCGGCGGGCCTCGACGTGGGCCCGCCCGCCGCTGACGGTCACGTCGACCGTCTCGGCGGTCGTCCCCGGGAGGTCGACGACCAGGAGGTACGCCGTCTCCGACTCCAGTAGATCGGCGAACACGGCGTCGGGCAGGTCCCGCAACGCGTCGCGCAGCGCTGACATGGTCTCGGCTACGATGTCGGGGGCGAAAAAGGCCGCGGTAGCGGTCGATGGCAGGACCGGTTCACACCGTCGGCAGTCCGTACCAGACGACGACGCCACTGATCGCGAGACCGATGGCGGCGACCACGAGCCCCGACTTCGCGATTCGCCAGGCCGCCTCGCCCTCCCCGGCGTCGGCGATGGCGAAGGGCCGTCCGGCGGCCCGGCGGCGCCACCGCCCGAGGAGCGACCCGTCGCCGACCGCCGGTGTGTCGACGACGGCGTTGACGGTTCCCAGGGGCGCCGGCGCGTCGGCGGCCGCCCGCGCGGTCCCGACGACGTGGACGGACGACCCGACGTCGAGACGACGCTCGACGTAGCGACGGTCGTTCCCGGCAGCGAGTTCCACCACCCCGAGGTCGTACGTCTCGTCCTCGCTGTCGAGGTCGGGGTCGTCCAGGATGAACTCCTGGATTCGGGCGGGCGGCGTCTCGCCGCCCTCCACCTTGTAGTCCATCTCCCCGGCGAGGTTCAGCGACGCCCCTCGTGGATCGACCAGCACGGAGCCGGTGTCGTCTTCCAGGTGGAACGGGACGCCGACGGTGTCCTCGGCGACGGTCTGCCAACTCGAGGACTTGCCGCTCGACTTGTACTCCAGGACCTCGTACTCACAGAGCAGGCAGTCGGTGCCGGAGAACGGCGCCACGACCGTCTCGCCCGTGTCCCGTGCGACACCTTCGAGTTCGACCGGGCCGCCGCGGGTCGCGTCCATCGTCGGGTCCGGGTCCTCGCTCCGGATTCGGGCGGCGTTGCGCAGTTCGGCCAGGCCGAACACCAGGAAGACGCCACCGACCAGTACGCCGAGCACGAACAGCGGGGGGGCGAGTGCCATGTCGGGCAGTGGCCCCGGGGGCTTCGTCAATCTCTCGGTTACCGCCGGGCGCCGACCGCCGGACGGACGTCGGTCCTGACACCCCCCTCGACTCGCGGCGGGACCGCCCGCTCTCCCACACCCTTTTGCCCGTCCGCGCCGCCACCTCGGGTATGAGCGGAGAGAACGCGGACCGGCGGGAGGCGGGGTTCAAGGACCGCACGCGCGTCGACGCGGCCCGCGAGGCGCTCGCGGAACGCGTCTCGGCGGTCGACCGGACCGAACGCGCCCCGATCGAGGCGGCCGACGGGCGCGTCCTGGCGGAGACCGTCGCGGCCGACCGACCGATCCCACACTATCGGCGGGCGGCGATGGACGGGTACGCCGTCCGGGCCGCGGACACGTTCGGCGCCAGCGACCGCTCGCCGGCGATTCTCCGGGCCGACGAGACGGTCGGCCCCGACCGGGCGACGCGGGTCCACACCGGCAGCGAACTGCCCGAGGGCGCCGACGCGGTGGTGATGATCGAGCAGGTCGAATCGGTCGGTGCGGAACTGGAGGTGTTCGACGCCGTCGCCGAGGGGGAGAACGTCGCGCCGGTCGGCGAGGACGTCGCGGCCGACCAGTCGCTGTACGAGCCGGGCCACCGCCTGCGCCCCTCTGACCTCGGGTTGCTCACGGGGACCGGCGTCGACGAGGTACTGGTCCGCGAACGCCCCCGCGTCGCCGTGTTCCCGACGGGCGAGGAACTGGTCGACGAGGACCCGGGGCCGGGCGAGATCGTCGAGACCAACGGACTGACCGTCTCCCGTCTGGTCGAACGCTGGGGCGGGGACGCCACCTACGGCGACGTCGTGACCGACGACCACGACGCACTCCGGGAGACGATCTCAGATGCGGTCGCGGACCACGACGTCGTCGTGACGACCGGCGGGTCCTCCGTCGGTGAACGCGACCTCGTCCCCGACGTCGTCGCCGAGGTCGGCGAGGTGTTCGTCCACGGCGTCGCGCTCAAGCCCGGCCACCCCGTGGCGCTGGGCGCCGTCGAGGAGACGCCAGTCCTGCTGCTGCCGGGCTACCCCGTCGCCTGCATCGTCAACGCCGTCCAGTTCCTCCGCCCGGCGGTCAAGTGGGCCGGCGACATGCCCCTCTCGGAGCCACCCGCCCGGACGGCCCGGTTGGACCGGAAGATACCGAGCGAACCCGGCGTCCGGACGTTCGCCCGGGTCCGCGTCGAAAAGCGCGACGGCGACCGTGTCGCGGTGCCGATACGGGCCAGCGGCGCTGGCGTCCTCTCCTCCGTCGCGCTGTCGGACGGGTGGGTCACCGTGCCGGAACCGGCGGAGGGACTGGCGGAGGGCGAGACGGTCGCCGTCGAGGACTGGGAGTCCCTGCCCTGACCGCGGGTTCCCGGACCTCCCTACCCGCCGTACGCGGCCAGCCAGTCGGCCAGGTCGTCGGCGGGGACGAACCCCTCGGCGCGACGGTCGACGACCTCGCCGTCGACGAACAGGACCAGCAGGGGTACCTGCCGGACGTCGAACCGGTCGATCAGCGGTGGGTCTTCCCGGGGGTTGACGAGGCCGATGGCCGCGTCGGTGGAGCGGGTGACGTTGCCCAGCACTGGCTCCATCCCCGCACAGAGGCTACAGCCCTCGGTGTAGAACTCCACCAGTGCGAGGTCAGCGTCCGCGACGAAGGCGTCGAGCGCGTCGGCGTCGTCCAGGTGGACGGGGCGCGCGTCGGCCGCCGTGGCGTTCTCGGTCATACGTTCGGTACGGGACGAACGACGGTAAGGCTGGCGCGGTCCGGCGGACGACGTGGCGGAACGGGAACGTCACACGGCGTGCCCAGCGGTGGACGGACGGTCGACGGTGCCGTGCACGGTCCACTCGGGTGGGGTCGTCACCAACGATAGAGTTCGATTCGGCTCTGTTGCAACCATCAGCAGTTGATAGAAACCGTCCGCTGCATACAGAGGTTGAGTTCGGCACCGCCACAGTGGTATTCACCGTCGACGGTCAAACCAGGCGGAGTCAAACGGGGTTCTCATCCGCGTAGTAGCCAGGACTTGCCCTTTCGGATAATCGTTCGAACCAGTGTCGTTGGTCGGGGAATCACGAGAAAGCCGAGTTGCTGAAAGGTCCCGTATCTATCCGGATGATTCCACCACTCAGCGAGTTTGCCATCTTCGATGCGGACCACGGCCATCGAGGTGACTTCGACAGTGTTGCCCGTCGGCTCGATACCCATCAACTCACCCTCGTGTGTTCCGGTGGTCGTGTAGCGAACGGCGACCTTGTCATCCTCAGCCAGCAGCATCTCGACGGTATCGGTGAGGTCGGGAATGGCCTCCAGTTGCTTCCACCAACGTTCCAGCACGGCGTCGATACCGTGCAGTTCCCTCCCGCCGCCGTGAACGACCACGTCTTCCGTGTGGAGGGCAGCCACCTTATCACGGTCCCGCTCGTTGATTGCCTCGAAGTGCTGTCGAAGGAGTTCCTTGTTTTCTTCTTGCTCTTCTGTTGGCATGTTGATCGTCCCCCACCGGCGCTCGGAACGACGCGAGTCACAACCCCACCACTCGCCGCAACGAACGCCCACCTTCATCCTGATGCCGACACGTGTTAAGTATTGACACGGACCTCTCGAATCCGAT
>CAZIVN010000194.1:0-4859 GCA_964542685.1 uncultured Halobacteriales archaeon | reverse complement strand
TCGCCATCATGTCGAAGCGCACCGTCGACCTCGCGGTGGTCGGCGTGGCCGTCGGTGCCGAGGCCGTCGCGGGCCTGACCGTCGCGAACGGCTTCTGGATGGTCGCGAAGTTCCTGTTCATCGGACTGGCGGGCGGGACGCTGTCGCTGGTCTCGCAGAACTACGGCGGGGACCGCGTCGACCGCGCGCAGTCCGTCGTCGCGACGAGTCTCCTCGCGTCGGTGGCGCTGGCCGTCGTCGTCATCCCGGTACTCGTCCTGACCGCCGAACCGCTGGTCGCGCCGTTCTCGTCGGGCCCGGAGGTTACGCGACTCGGCGCGCTGTACCTGATCTGGGTCGCACCGGGGCTGCTGTTCGAAGGGATCAACCTCGTCGCCTCGCGCACGTACGCCGGCGCGGGCGACACGGTCACGCCGATGGCCGTCCGCGCGACGGGGGCGGTGCTGAACATCGCGCTGACCGTCGGGCTGGTGTTCGGCGCCGACCTCGGCGTCGTCGGCGCGGCGCTGGGGACGACCCTGTCGACGGCGCTCGTGGCCGGCGTCTTCGCCTGGGGACTGACCGGACGGAGTTACTGGGGCCGGGGGGCGTCGCGGGTTCCGATGGGTCGCGGCGTGTCGCTGGACGCCACGCTGGGCCGACAGTTGCTGTCCGTCTCCGCACCGCTGATCGCCCGGCGCGCGGCGCAGGGTCTCGTGGTGTTCCCGCTCCTCGCGGTCGCCGCGAGCTTCGGAGCGGTCGCGCTGGCCGCACTGGGCGTGGCCCGCCAGGTGCGTGCGCTGATGAACTCCTTCACCTGGGGGTTCTCCATCGCGGCCTCGACGCTCGCGGGACAGGCACTGGGCGCCGCGGAGGAGGCTCGGGCCGCGCTGTACGGCCGCGAGATAGCACAGCTGTCGTTGCTGCTGTACGCGCTGACGGCAGGCGTGGTGCTCGTGCTTGCGACGCCCCTGGCGGCCGTCTTCGTCGACGGGTCTGCAGTGGGCCCTACGGCGACGTTTATCAGGGTGGCCGCGGTCAGTGCCGTCCCGCTGGGCATCGATGGCTCGGTCACGGGGCTACTGCGGGGCGCCGGCGACACGCGCGTGCCCTTCCTCGCGACGCTCGTGGGCCTGTACGTCTTCGCGGTGCCCGCCGCGTACCTCGGGACCGTGACGGTCCTGGGCGTGTCGGGGCTGTTGCTCGCGTTACTGTTCGAGACGACGGTGCCGATGGTCGTGAACGTGGTTCGGTTCCGGCGGGGGACGTGGAAGACGGTGTCCCGGGCGTATCGGCCGGAGGCGGGAGACTGAGTCACGGATGGTTTCGACCTCGACGAGGAACTACCGGACTGTGGTCGAAGACCCTCGAATCTACGGCGTCGGGGCGTAGGTGACCTCGTCCAGGTAGACGTCCACGTTGCCGTAGTAGTCGCCGCAGAAGATCCGGACCCGATCGTACGACGACGGCGCCGGGACGGTCGCGGACGCGCGAACGGTGCCGTCGGGCCCCACGTACCGCGCCTCGGCCTCGCCGGCGTCCGGGCGGAGGGCGAGCGCGATCCGTTGCCACTCGTCACTCCTCACCGTCGAGACGATCCAGTTCGGACTCGCAGCGGCGCTGGAACCGGCGGAGGTCGGCGTCTGCGGCCCGGTCCCGGGCGTCGGACAGTACTTCCCTCGCTCGTTCGTGGTCCCCTGCTCGCCTGAGTGTCCTCCCGAGTTCGTGGCCGTACTCGACCTCGTAGCGCCGGTTGTCCACCGCGACCGCCGTTCCTCGGGCGGCCTCGAAGCCACGGATCGCGCGGTCGAGGTCGCCGGTCGCACGGGCCAGTCGCGGACGGGCGCCGTGGGCGGCCAGCATCGGTCGTCGCACTCCCGTCTGGACCGGTGAGCGTAGCTGTGCGGGGACGTCGAGGGCCGGATCGTCGAGACGCGCCTCTACTTGCTCGACGTGTTCCCGGGCGGTTTCGATGTCGTCACGCGCCAGGTGGACCCGCACGAGCTCCGCCCTGGCGTCGAGTTCCTGTGCGGGGAGGTCGTGTTCGATGGCTACGTCCAGTGCCGCCTCGAACCGGTCGCGCGCCGCCTCGTACTCCCCTATCTCTCGGTCGATCACTCCCTGGTGGATCGTACCGACCGCGGTGTCCATCCCCCGCCCGGCGCGCTGGGCGATCCTGACCTGACGGTCCGCGTGTTCGCGGGCGGTCTCGGGGTCGTCTCGGACGTACAGGGCGAGGCGGGCCAGGAAGTTGCTGCTCCACATTGCGGCACGGGCAGCGTCGACCGCCTGTGCGCGTTGCAGTGCCTCCTGGGCCCGTTCGTGAGCGGCGTCGCCCCGGTGGTACCCTTTCCAGCGGAGGTGGACCGTGTTCATCAGGGCCATCACGACGGCCGGATCGTGGGCCAGCGTCTCACCCTCTTCGATCACTTCTTCGAACAGTTGCTTCGCGGGGTCGGGATCGCCGTCACGGTAGGTGGACAACTCCATCAGACCGCAGGCGAGATTCTGCTTCGCCAGCAGGGTCCGCCGGCGGTGGCCGATCTCGTCGGTCCGCGTGAGCAACTTCTCGTAGTACTCTCTCGCCTCCCGGATCCGTCCGGAGAAGTGGTGAACCGCTCCCAGGCTGTTGAGCGATTCGATCACCGCCTCCTCGTCGCCGGCTTCTTCGAGGAGGTCGATCGCTCGTTCCGCGGTAGCGATCGTGTCGTCGTCGACGGCGCCGGGCGTCTGTCGCCAGACCCGGTCGACGCGGGCCTTGAGGGCGTGACCGCGGAGTTCCGGGTCGTCCAGTTCGCGGGCCAGTTGGACGGCCTCGTCGAGCAACGCCTCCTGGGTGGCTGGGTCCTGCCCGCTTTCGATCAGCGCGCCCGCCTTCGCGATCAGAAGTCGACACGCTTCCGGCGTGTCGCGGTTACCGATCGCAAGTCCCCGGTCGGCGGCATCGACGGCCGCGTCGTAGTCCCCACGCTGGTGGGCAATCCCGCTGCGCTTTCGGTGGACGCGCCGGAGCAGTTCGTCGTCGTCGGTCCGTTCCTGCACGTACTGGAGGTTCCGGTCGGCGTCCTCGTAGCGTCCGAGTACCCGTTCGACGTCGGCGATCTCCTCGAGCAACCCGAGAACACGGTCCTCCCGGTCGAGATCGCTCGCGAGGGTCAGCGCTTGCTGATATCGATCGATCGCGTCTTCGTGTGCGTAGACCCCCTTCGCCCTGTCGCCTGCCGCGACGGTGTGGTCGAGTGCGCGCTCGAGGTCGCCAGCGGCGGTGTAGTGGGACGCGATCGTCGCGTGCCAGTCGGACGGGTCCTCACGGACCCGTTCGATCGTTGCCGCGACCTCGGCGTGCAACCGGCGGCGCCGGTCGTCGTCGAGACGGTCCAGAACCGTGGTCCGGACGACGCCGCTCTCGAACCGCACGCCACCGTCGGTGACCCGCCATATCTGGGCGTCCACCAGGAGATCGATGTACTCTCTGGCAGTCGGCTCGTCGACGCTGGCGGCAGCGACCAGGTGTTCGGGGTCGAAGGCGTCGCCGAGGATCGCGCCGCGTTCGAGGACGTCGATCCCGTCGTCGTCGAGTCTGTCGAGTCTGGTCTCGATCACGGCGTGGACCTCGTCCGGGACGTCGATTTCACCCACGCTCTCGGGGTAGCTTCGATACTCGGGATTCACCCGTCCCTCCTCGAGCATGTCAGTCACTGTCTCCTCGATGAACAGCGGATTGCCGCCCGTGTGCTCGTGGACGGCCCCGACGAACGAGGCCGGAACGTCACGGGTGTCGAGCACCCACTGGATCAACGCTCGCGTGTCTCTCCGGTCGAAGGCGTCGAGATCGATCCGTTCGGCCCGCTCACCGAGCTCGTCCGCCAACGCGGTCGCGAGTGGCCCTTCGGATGCGATTTCGCCCGGGTGATAGGTGCCGATCACGACCACGCCCGCGTCGGCCGACGCAGTCAGCTGGTCTACCAGCGCGAGCGTCGACTCGGCGACCCACTGCAGGTCGTCCAGTGTCAGCAACAGGCCGTCGTCGCCAGCGATCTCCTCGAAGCGGTCGGTCACCTTCGTGAAGAGCACCGACCGCTGCGCGTCGAACTGTTCGTAGTCGCTGACCTCGCCCGCGACGCTCTCGAACGGGGAGGCACGGTCCTCGTCGACGCCCTCGAGTGCCTCTCTGATCGGGCCGTAGGGTCGGTCGGCCTCCCGGCGGCAGTCACCCGAGAGCACCGTGAGCCCCCGTTGACGGGCGATCTCGGCCGCCCGTTCGACGAGGGTCGTCTTCCCGATCCCGCCCTCGCCGCTGACGATCGCGGCCCCGCGAGTTCCGTCGGTGGCAGCGTCGAGCAGTCCTTCGAGCGTCTCGAGTTCGGTCTCCCGGTCGACGAACCGCTGGTCGACGCCGTCGGTGAGGCGCACGACCCCGTCCTCCGTGAGTCGCGAGCAGGCCCTCACCAGCGGTTCGGCGTCGAAATACTGGTCCATCGCGCCGAGTGTGACCGTCCGTTCGGTGTCGTCATCACGGACGACGATCTCTCGGTCCCGGAGGGCCGCCCGGCGGTCGGCGACGTACTCGGCGCCGGCCTCCGTCAGTTCGTAGACCTTGCGTTCCCCCTCGGCACGCCCGACGGCCCGGGTCCGCTCGGCGACGAGTCCACGGTCCCGCAGGTCCTCGAGGGCGGAGAGGAGTTCGATCCGGGTGGCGACGGACCCGGCGTCGGTTCCGATCGCCTCGCCGATGCCGGCAATCGAGCGCGCCGCAGGCGCTTCGTGGTTGCCAAGGTGGAGCGCGACGAGGTCCGCCGTCGATATCGGGTTTGTCACACTACTGCTGTACGATTCAGTCGCACACGTCTTCACTTTATTCCTCTACCAGAGCGCGAGCG
>CAZIVN010000193.1:0-4862 GCA_964542685.1 uncultured Halobacteriales archaeon | reverse complement strand
TGTCGGTCTGTTCGACGTACGCCTCGGGCTGGTAGTAGTCGTAGTAGGAGACGAAGTACTCGACGGCGTTGTCGGGGAACAGCTCGCGAAACTCCTCGTACAGCTGGGCGGCCAGGGTCTTGTTGTGGGCGATCACCAGCGTCGGCTCCTGGAGTTCCTCGACGACCCACGAGACGGTGTTGGTCTTGCCCGATCCGGTCACGCCAAGCAGGGTCTGCTCGTCGTACCCCTGGCGCTGGTATCCGTCGACCAACTGCTCGATGGCCTCGGGCTGGTCGCCGGCGGGGTCGAACGGCGCGTCGACTCGGAACGGTCGTTCGGCGTCAGGTCGATCCGGGGAGAGGGGACCGCTGGCGTCGCTCATCGTCGGATCCAGGGGTGCCAACTACTTCATCCGCTCGCTTCCCGCCGGGGTCGCCGGCGAGCGACCGCGCCGACTCGTCGCACTGGGCGTCAGTCGCCGTGGGCTCCGAGCAGTTCCGCGAACCGCGCCGTGCCGGCGTCGGTCCCCGCGATGATCAGTTCGTCGCCGGACTCGATGCGGGTGTCCGGGCCCACCTCCGTGAGCAACTCCCCGTCCCGTTCGACGGCGACGACGGTCGAACCGGTGCGTGCGCGGACGTCCGCGTCGCCGAGCGTCCGCCCGACCAGTCTCGGCGCCCGCAACCGGACGACCTCGACCTGGCGGTCCGCGGACAGCACCTCCTCGTCTTCGAGTACTGCGGAGGCCATCAGCCGCCCGCTGACGGTCGCCAGCGAGAGGACGTAGTCGGCGCCGGCGCGGTACATCTTGGTGACGTTCTCCGTCTCCTGGGCGCGAGCGAGAATCTCGACGTCGGGGTTGCAGTCGCGGGCGACCAGCGTCGCGAACTCCGTCGCGGGGTCCTCGCCCACGGCGAACACGACCGTCCGCGCGCGGTCGACGCCCGCTCGGGTGAGGGTCTCGGCCTCCGTCGCGTTCCCGACGACGTCGACGCCGTCGCGGTTCTGTCGGTCGACGAGCGTGTAGTGGACGCCGGCGTCGTCCAGCGCCGTCGCGACGGTCTGTCCGACTTCGCCCGCGCCGACGACGACCGTCTCGCCGCGGCGCAACTGCCGGATGCGAGTCAGCGCCAGGTCCCGCAGACGCTCGACGTCGGCGGACCGACCGGTCACGAGCAGGACCGTCCCGGGCCCCATCTCCAGGTCGGGGTCCGGCGGCGTCTCGAACTCCCCGCTCTGCCACGCGCCGATGACGTTGACGCCCGCCCGCTCCCTGAGGCCGCTCTCGGCGAGCGTGCGGCCGACGAGGTCGCTGTCCCGTCCCAGCGGGAGTTCGACGACCTCGAAGTCCTCGCCGAGGTCGATGCCGTCACCGAGGTTCGCGTCGACGCCGGTCGTGACCTTGCGCGCCAGAGCCTCCCCGAGCATCCGGCGCGGCGAGAGGACGTCGTCGGCGCCGGCGAGGTGGTGGTACCGCTCCAGGTCGGGGTCCTCGACGACGCTGACGGTCCGGACCTCGGGCGCGAGTTCCGCCGCGGTGAGCACGATGCTCGTGTTGACCGTGTCGCCGCCGTCGGCGACGACCGCACTGGCGTCCTCGACGTTGGCCGCCGCGAGGCCGTCTGCGGACTGTGGATCGGCCCGGATCACGGAGTAGTCGTCCTCGTACAGGGCCGTGGCGCGGTCGCCACGCGGTTCGACGAGGACGTAGTCGACGTTCCACGGGTCGAGTTCGTCGATCAGGGCGTCGGTTCGGGGGGTGTGCGAACAGATCACGACGTGGTCGGCCAGGTCCTCGTCGAGGCTCGTCGGTACGGTCGTCGACATGGCCTCCTCGAAGGCCGGAAAGACGAGTACCGGCAGCGCGAGGAAGATCAGTGCGACGCCGGTGAGGTCCATCACGATGACGAACAGGTTCATCGCCGGCGTCGTCCACGGCGACTCCGAACCGTACCCGGTCGTCGTGAACGTCTCGACGACGAACTGGAGCGACCGCAGGAACGTCCGGTCCCGCCCCTCGACGTAGGTGATGCCGAGGTGGTAGAGGACGCCGTAGCCGAGCATGATGGCGCCGAGGACGGCCAGGTAGCGGACGGTCCGGCGCTGCCAGGCGCCGTCAACTCCGTTGTCGGGCGGCTCCAGCAGTTCGAACTCCATCTGGCACCCACTCGGGGGAGGCGGTACAAAGACGTTCTCCCCGGCGCGTCGCCGGTCAGTTCCGGCGGACCCACACGGAATCGCGGACTTTTTGCCAGGAAGGCGACAGGGTACTACCATGTCGAACCAGACAGGATCGGTCAGCGAGCCGCCCGAGACCCGACGGGAGGTCGTCACCGAGACCCTCCACGGCGAGGAGATTCCGGACCCGTACCGCTGGCTGGAGGGCGACGACGACGCCGTCGCCGACTGGACCGCCGCCCAGAACGAGTACACCGACGCGCACCTCGACACGCCGACGCGGGACCGTCTGCGTCCGGAGATGGAGGACCTGGCGGAGGTGGCCAGTTACGAGACGGTCGTCCCGCGGGGCGGTCGGTACTTCCAGCGCGTCGAGGCCGCCGAGGACGACCACGCGACGCTGTACGTCCGGGACGCCCCCGACGGCGACGGGACGGTCCTGGTCGACCCCAACGAGTGGCCGGAGAACCGGGATCCGGACGCGCCGACGCTGTCGGCCTCCTGGTACGTCCCCTCCTTCGACGGCGACTACGTCGCCTACGGCGTCACGGAGGGCGGCGACGAGCAGTTCGACGTCCACGTGATCACGGTGCCCGACGCCGAGGAGGTCCTGGTGCTAGAGGACTGTGGCCGCGTCTCTCCGGGCGCCATCGCGTGGGACCCCGACGGCCGGGGCTTCTACTACGGCGTCACGGGCAGCGCCGCCGAGGGCGCCCAGATGGACAAGGAGTTCCGCCACCGGCGGTTCGACGGCGAGGACACCCTGCTGTTCGAACACACGGACCAGCACGTCTGGCCGTCGGTCAGTCGCGACGAGGACAGCGGGACCGTCGCCGTGGGATACCACGAGATGGTCGGGGGCACCGACTGGGAGGTGCTCGTCGACGGCGAACTCCGGCCGGTCATCTCCGCCGAGGCCGACACCCTCGTCTCCTTCCAGGACGGCACCGTGTTCGTCAAGACGGACCACGACGCGCCGAACACGCGGGTGCTCTCCTGTTCCGTCGAGCGGTTCCGCGAGGGCGAGTTGACCTTCGAGGAGTGCGCGACGGTCCTGCCGGAACGCGAGGCGGTGCTCCAGTCGTTCGCGACGACGCCGGACCACCTGATCGCTCACTACCAGGAGGATGCCCACTCGCGGCTGTCGGTGTACGACCACGACGGCACGCACGTCCGCGACCTGGATCTGCCCGACTACGTCTCCATCTCCCAGTTGTCGGCGAACGGCGACGCCGAGGAGGTGTTCTACCAGGTGTCGGGGTTCGACCAGCCGCCGACGCTGTACTACGCCGATCCCACGACCGGCGAGGCGTCCGACCTGGCCAGCGTCGACGTCGACGTGCCCGACGACCTGGTCGTCGAACAGCGGTTCGTCGACTCGACGGACGGCGCCGAGGTACCCGTGTTCCTCTGTCACCGCGAGGACCTGGCCCTGGACGGCGACAACCCCGCACTGCTGTACGGCTACGGGGGGTTCCGTAACAGCATGACGCCGTCGTTCGGGCGGTTCCGGCTCCCGTTCCTCGCGGACGGCGGCGTGTACGCCCAGGTGTGTGCCCGCGGCGGCACGGAGTACGGCGAGGCCTGGCACGAGGACGGCATGCTCGCGGACAAACAGCACACGTTCGACGACTTCGTCGCCGCCGGGGAGTTCCTCTGCGAAGCGGGCTACACGAACCCCGACCGCCTGGCGGTCGCCGGTGGGTCCAACGGCGGCCTCTCCGTGGGCGCCGTCGTCACCCAGCGGCCGGACCTGTGGGGCGCGGCGCTGTGTGCGGTCCCGCTGCTCGACATGCTCCGGTTCCACCGCTTCCTCCTGGGCGAGTCCTGGACGACCGAGTACGGCCACCCCGAGGACCCCGAGGCGTTCGAGTACATCCGCGAGTACTCGCCGTACCACAACGTCGCGGGCGACGTCGAGTACCCGCCGGTCCTGTTCACCACCGCGGTCGGCGATACCCGCGTCCACCCGAGTCACGCCCGGAAGATGGCCGCCCGGATGCAGGCCGAGGCCGACGGCGGCCCGTTCCTCCTGCGGACCAAGACCGACACCGGCCACGGCGTCGGCAAACCGACCTCGATGATCGTCGAGGAACAGGTCGACGAGTGGACGTTCCTGTACGACCGGCTAGGGATGGCGGAGTAAGCCCTCACGTTACCCCTCGAACGTCTCCGCCACGCCCCGGTAGATCCGGTAACACCGCTCCAGCACGGACAGCGAGACGCTCTCGGAGTCGGTGTGGGCCTCGCCGGGTTCGGCGGGGCCACAGACCACCGGTTCGGTGCCCACTCGTGCCAGCCACCCCGCGTCCGTCGCATGTGGTTTGACGACGTGGTCGGGGTCGCCGGCCCCTCCGTCCCCGCCACCCTGGACGTCCCGGGCGACCGACAGCACCGCGTCCCGGAACGCGGCGTCCGTACAGCGCATCGGCGGCAGGTCCTGGTCGACACGCCGTCGACGGCCGCCAGACGCTCGAGGGGGACGCGCTCGCCCGGGACCGTCCGCTCGTCGACGGTCACCGTACAGCGGTCGGGGACGACGTTCATCGCCTCGCCGCCCGCGATCTCGGTCGCGACGACGCTGCCCGAGGCCGACTCGGTGGCCACCTCGACGGTCGGGACTGGCAGGTCGCGCAGGCGGTCGACGGCCTCGCAGGCCCGGTAGACCGCGTTCTCGCCCGCCTCGGGTTCGCTGGCGTGGC
>CAZIVN010000192.1:0-4892 GCA_964542685.1 uncultured Halobacteriales archaeon | reverse complement strand
GGCGATCACCGGTAATAGATGAAACTAAACCGTATGAGGTGTTGCCGGCGACGTGCCCGCCTCGAACCGGAGCCGAACACTATTCGGCGATGAACACGAATCCGAGCGCATGGAGGCGCGCAATCCAGCCACGGGCGAAGTGATCCGAACCTACGAGGAACACACGGACCAGGAACTGGAGCGGTCGCTGGAGCGGTCGGCGACGGCCTACGAGTCCTGGCGGGAGCGGTCCATCCGCGAGCGGGAACAACTACTCGCGAACGCCGCCGACATCCTCCGCGACAACGTCGACCGGTACGCGGAGACGATGACGGCGGAGATGGGCAAACCGATCGCCCAGGCCCGTTCGGAGGTCGAGAAGTGCGCCTGGGTCTGTGACCACTACGCACAACACGCCAGCAGCTACCTCACCGCCGACGGGCACCCGAGCCCGCCGGGATCGACGGTCGAGACGGTGTACGACCCGCTCGGCCCCGTCCTGGCGGTGATGCCCTGGAACTTCCCGTTCTGGCAGGTGTTCCGCTTCGCCGCGCCGTACCTGACGGCGGGCAACACCGGCCTCCTCAAGCACGCCTCGAACGTCCCCGGGTGTGCCCTGGCCATCGAGGAGGTGTTCCAGGAGGCGGGCTACCCCGAGGACGTCTTCCAGACGTTGCTGATCGGCTCGGACCGCGTCGACGACGTCCTCACGGACGACCGCGTCCGCGCCGCGACGGTCACCGGCAGTGGCCCCGCGGGCCGTGCCGTCGCCGAGACGGCCGGCAAGCACCTCAAGAAGACCGTCCTCGAACTGGGCGGCAGCGACCCGTTCGTCGTCCTCGACGACGCGGACGTCGACGCGGCGGCGGCTACCGGTGCCTGGGCCCGGAACCTCAACGGCGGCCAGTCCTGCATCGCCGCGAAACGCTTCGTCGTCCACACGGACGTCTACGACGAGTTCCTCGACGCACTGCTCGCGGAAGTCGAGTCTCTGACCGTCGGCGACCCCACCGAGGACCACGTCGACGTCGGCCCCCAGGCCCGCGGAGACCTCATGGACGACCTCCACGAGCAGGTCCGGGCGAGCGTCGACGCCGGCGCCGAGGTCCTGACTGGCGGCGAACCGCTCGACCGTGACGGTGCCTTCTACCCGCCGACGGTCCTGACGAACGTCCCGGAGGACTGTCCGGCCGCCGACGAGGAGACGTTCGGGCCCGTCGCCGCCGTCTTCGAAGTCGACGGCGAGGCGGAAGCCGTCGACCTGGCCAACGACACCGAGTTCGGCCTCGGCGCCTCGGTCTGGACCGAGGACCGCGAGCGCGGCCGCAGGGTCGGGCGGCGGATCGACGCCGGCTGTGTCTACGTCAACCAGCTCGTGAAGTCCGACCCTCGCGTCCCCTTCGGCGGCGTGAAGATATCGGGCTACGGCCGCGAACTGTCCGGCGCCGGCATCCGGGAGTTCGTCAACCGCAAGACGCTGTGGGTGGAGTGACCGTCTCGCGGCCGCTCGCTCGACCGGCATCGCCCTCATCCCCGTCGTCTCGGACGTCACGATTTCTCCTCAGCACGGTAGTTTCCGTCGACGTAGCAGTGCGTGGCGTCGGATGGGAAAAAGCATTTACTATCCTATATCAACAAATGAAACGAAGCCCTCCGCTGACGGCTCAGGCACACATGGCGACGGTGGATCAACACGGATGTGACGGCTGCGAGCGAGAGTTCACAGCGGCCGAACTGTATCCCGTCGAGATGCCAAACGGTGAAACTGCGATTTGCTGTCCCGAGTGTCGGAAACACGCGAAAGAGGCCGCCGAGAAACAGGCAGACCTCGTCGCGACGGAGACGTGTGACGGCTGTGGTGAGGCGTTCGTCGAGTCGGCACTCTCAGAGGTCCTCCTGCCGGACGGCGTCACGGTGTCGCTGTGCGAGACCTGCGAGGCCGAAGCGCCGGACCCCAGCGACGGGACGGCGGCCGGGTCCTCGACCGCCGAAGCCCGCGAGGAAGACGTTCGGAACCTGTGCGACCAGTGTCGCGAGTGGGTCTCGGCCGAACTCTGGGAGGTCGTCACCGTCGACGACCGCGTCGAGGAGTTCTGTGAGTCCTGCAAGAACGAGGCCATCGAGGACGGCATCGTGAAGAAGGTCCACCTCAAGCGGGCCGAGGCCCGCGAGATTCTCGACGTCGACCGCGGTGCCGCGGAGGCCGAAGTTCGGAGAGCCTACCTCTCGCAGGTCAAGCGCGCACACCCGGACCGCGACACGGGCAGTCGGCTCGCGTTCAAGCGCGTCCAGCGAGCGTACGACCGCCTCGTCGACGAGGACTGACCCCGAGTCGGCCCGTCAGAGCCCGTCGTCGCGGTGGAGAAAGCCAAGCGTGGCCGCGTCGAAGTGGTAGGTCGATCCACACTCCGGGCAGTCGGTCGTGAGGGTCTGATTGTGTTCGTGTTTCCGCCACAGGTCCTTCTGGCTCTCGTCGATGTTCAGGGTCACCCGCTCGCCACAGCGCTCGAAGTTACAGGGGAACTGCAGGAACCAGTTGGGAACCGACAGTGCACCCAGGGGCGCCAGTTCCGAGCGGAGCCGGCACAGGAGGTTGAAGATCGTTACGCCGGGGTTCTCGCGATCGATTTCGACGCCATCCACGCGGTCGATGTACCCGCCACGCTGGGCCGACTCCTCGAACAGCGGGACGATCGGGACGCCGTTGGCCGTCGCGTACCCGATCTCCTGGTTGACCCAGTCGTTCGACACCGACGACTCGGTCAGCACCGCGACGAGGACGTCGCTGTTGTCGAGACGTCCGGTCAGGTTGTGTCTGCTCCGGCCGGGTTCGATCTCCTCGAGTGCGACGTGGACCGCGAACGGAAGGTTCCGCACCGGCGAGAACAGATCCGTGACGAGTTCCATGTCCGCCGGTGCGTGCGAGACGAACACTTGTTCGTCGGTCATACACCCACACTGCCCGCACGGGTACAAGTATCTATGGCCCGGCCTCGGCTATCGCTTGCCGTGGACCCGCCGGTGACAGTACGGACAGAGCGGAACCAGGTTTCGTTCGTGGGGGTGACCGCCGGCGTCGACGGGCACGACGGGATGGAGTTCGAGTTGCTGGCCGCCGAGGGAGAGTCGATGACCGCTGACACCACACCCGCGACACCGGTTGTCCCCGGACCGGAGAATCGCCGACTCGTCGACGGGAAACGAGTCGGTCGTGCAGGTGATGATCGACCGCGTGGTCGACGCGCGCTCGCGGTCGCAGTCGTCGCACAGTCGGATGTCCGGCGTCTCCTCGAACCGTCGCGTGTCCTCGACGACGGCCCGTTCGGGGATCTCTTTCGGCGACCCGCTCGTACCACAGTTCTGACATTGAACCGACTCGACCTCGGCACTCCGGTCCGAACCGACCGTCGACCTGACGCTCTCGACGACGTCCGTCACCCGCCCCTCCAGTGCGGGGACCTTCCGTGCGAACTCTCGCGTTGCCATGTTAGTTTCCACAGAACTCCTCCGTGATAATTGTTGCTAAGAATCGCTGTAATTTTCAGTCCGAGGAACGAAACGAACCCCTCGTTCGAGCCGGAGAATCCGATGTCGAAAGGAGTCGTTTCGTGCCCGAAAGAGGACACTTCGCGCCGTATGTGGGTCCTTTCGCGGGGCCAGATCCCGGACTCGTACGGTTTCGTTTCACTGGTTACCGGTGATCGCCCGTACGGTACCGACGATCACCGGTAATGAATGAAACGAAACCGTATCAGACGCCGGCGACGAGGTCGGCGAGGGCGGCCCGTGGGTCGTCTGCCTTGGCGACGCCACTGGCGAGCAACACGCCCGACGCACCCAGGTCCTCGGCGGCCGAGACGTCCTCGCCCGAGGAGATACCGGCGCCACAGAACACGTCGACCGAGGAGTCGACGCGCTCGGCGGCCGCCACCGCATCCCGGACCACGTCGGGATCAGCCTTGCTCACCGGCGTCCCGGTCCCGATCAGTTCCGGCGGTTCGACGGCGACGGCGTCCGGACCGAGCGCCGCAGCGGCGGCGACCTGGTCCGGGTTGTTCGCACAGACGACCGTCTCCAGGCCCACGCGGTCGGCGCCGCCGACCGCGCCGTCGACGTCGGCCAGTTTCAGTCTGCGCTCGGAGTGGTTGATCAGCGTCCCCCTCGCGCCGGCGTCCGCGACGGCGTCGGGGAGCGCGTGGCCGGTGTGGCTCCCGGTTTCGACGGGGTCGACGTGTTGCGCCCACGTCTCGACGCCGGTCTCGGCGACCGCCCGGAGATCGGCAGTCTGTGGCGCGACGGCGACCCGCGCCGGAGCGTCCTCGGCCACCGCCCGGGCTCCGCGGGCGATTTCGACCGCGTCACAGTCGTACGCTTTCAGGTTGACGAGTACGAACACGTGGGGTAGCGGACCTCGGGGCGACAAATAGGTTTCCGTGTCGGTGTCCCGACCGGGTGGCCCATCAGTTTAACTGCGGGGCCGTCCCAGTGACCGCCAATGAGCCGGGATGCTGACGACGCGATGACAGTCGAGCGAGCCGGGCGGACCTGCGACCGCGTCCTCGAGACGGTCGGCGAGGCAGTGATTACCGACAGGCGGTTCCTCGAGACGGTGCTCACCGGTGTCCTCGCCAAGGGGCACGTACTCCTCGAAGACGTGCCGGGGACCGGCAAGACGCTGACCGCTCGCAGCGTCGCACGTGCGCTCGGCCTCTCGTTTACTCGCATCCAGTTCACGCCCGACCTGCTCCCGACGGACGTCACGGGGACGAACGTGTACAACGAACAGGCGGAGACCTTCGAGTTCAACGAGGGCCCCATCTTCGCGAACGTCGTCCTGGCCGACGAGATCAACCGCGCCCCGCCGAAGACCCAGGCGGCGCTTTTGGAGGCCATGGAGGAGGGCCAGGTCACCG
>CAZIVN010000191.1:0-4902 GCA_964542685.1 uncultured Halobacteriales archaeon | reverse complement strand
AGGTGAACGCCGGTCCGCCATCGAGAAGGCCGAGGGTGACAAGCAGTCGAACATCATCCGCGCACAAGGCGAAAAGCAGAGCCAGATTCTCGAGGCGCAGGGTGACGCCATCTCAACCGTGTTGCGCGCGAAATCCGCCGAGTCGATGGGCGAGCGCGCAGTCATCGACAAGGGCATGGAGACGCTGGCGGACATCGGTCAGTCCGACTCCACGACGTTCGTCCTGCCCCAGGAACTCACCTCGCTGGTCGGCCGGTACGGCAAGCACCTGACCGGCAGCGACGTGCAGGGCAACGGCCACTCGCTGGACGCCCTGAACTTCGACGATACGGAACGCGAGATGCTCGGCCTGGACGACATCGAGAAGATCCTCGGCGAGATCGAGGAAGACGCCGAGATCGACACCGAGAAGATGGAACAGCAGGCCCAGGCGATCAAGGAAGGCGAGGACCCGGCGAGCATCCGTGACGCAGACGAAGTGATCGAGGAGATGGACGAGGACCTCTCGGCCGGGAGTTCGAGCGGCGGCGAGAGCGGCGACTAGACGACAGCGTTATATTCGTTGCAACGTATTCAAAGGTGAATAGTAAATGGGGGACGACGTCGACGAGTCCAAACGGGCCACGCTCCGGCGGTTCGCCGCCCTCGGCACCGCAGGGGCTGGCTCGCTCGCGAAACTGACCGGCGACGCCGAGGCGGCCACCGACCTGGAGGCCAACGGCGACGTCCGGGACGCCATCGCGGGCTACCTCGCGACGACACCCGGTGCACACTTCTCGAAGGTCCGTGACGACCTGCAACTGGGGACCGGCGAAACCCAGCACCACCTGCGGACCCTGGCCGACGACCAGCGGATCGAGAGCCGCAAGGACGGCGACTACCGGCGGTTCTTCCCTGCCGGGCGGTTCGACGAGTTCGAACAGATCGCACTTGGCTACCTCCGGCGGGAGACGCCCCGTGGGATGCTCGTCGAACTCCTGCGGAACCCGGACGCGACCGCGAGCGACCTGGCGACGGCCCTGGACGTCTCGCGGCCGACCATCAGCAAGTACGCCGGCCAGCTCGAGTCGGCGGGCCTGCTCTCCCGGGAGGACGGCTACGCCGTCCGCCACCCCGAGACGGCCCTGCTGTTGCTCGTGCGGTACGCCGACTCCTTCGGGGAGGACGCGGCGATGCTCGCGGACGACGCCGCGGCGCTGATCGAGTTCGAAGGTTGAAACCGGTCGTCGTCGACGTCTCTCGGGACGCGTCGCCCGTGGCGACCGGTTCTCGCGACGGCCGTCGCCCTCGCGAGCGGAGCGGTCGCTTCCGGTGTAGAACATGGCAGAGTCCCGCGTCGGGAGCGACGCGGGGGCAGTTCGCGAGCGATGCGGTGTGGAGGTGGCCGCTGGGGACCGTCGGGCGGCGGCGAGTGCCGCCGGCGGTGGGAGTACGCTCCGGCCTCATACGGTTTAGTTTCACTGTTTACCGGTGATCGGCCGTACGGTACCGGCGATCACCGGTAATGAATGAAACTAAACCGTATCAGACCGTGACTTGCCAGGTCGTCGAGGAGGAGTAGCCCCACTTCTCGACGGCCACGTCGAACTCGCCCTCGGCGATGGCGGTCATGTTGGTACCGACTTCTTTCGCGGTCATCCCCAGGTCGTCGCCGATGAGCCGGGACTTGAAGTAGGTCTTCGAGTCCGCGTGCTCCCGGAGGTATCGGAGGATTCGCTGTTGTTTGTCGGTGAGGTCGGTCGTCGCCGCGACACTCGTGCTCATTGCGTTTCAGTCCAGTGACCGGACACTCTTGATGGATTTGGTACGGGGAGTTAACACCGCGCTGTACTGCGATTATCGCCCTGGTAGAACGGGAGAGGTGCTCCTGGGGGGTTCTGGCGGGCTGGACTGGTACGGTCGGTTAACTGCGGCAACCGACCTCGCCGGGTGATCCGGTGGCGGTCGTCACGGGCCGTGGATCGGCGGTTTCAGAAGGACTTTACGCTCGGATGGCCGAAATACGCCCCAATGAGTGCCGGGGCCGTCGAGGTCAGCGTGGTGTTGCCTGCCTACAACGAGGAAACCACCATCGAGTCCACCGTCGAGACCACGCTGGCGACGCTCGCGGCGTTCCTCCCGGCGGGAACGTTCGAAGTCCTCGTCGCGGAGGACGGCTGTGCGGACCGGACGCCCGAGATTGCCGACCGGATGGCTGCCGAGGACGAGCGGGTGCGTCACGTCCACAGCGACCAGCGACTCGGCCGGGGCGGCGCCCTGGAGCGAGCCTTCCACGCCGCCGACGGCGACACGCTGGTGTACTTCGACACGGACATGGCGACGGACATGCGCCACCTGGAGGAACTCGTCGAGAGCGTCCGCTCGGGCGAGTACGACGTCGCGACGGGGTCGCGGTGGATCGAGGGCCACGAGGCCGACCGGCCCGCCAAACGCGGCGTGCCGAGCATGGGGTACAACGGCCTCGTCCGCCTGTTCCTGCGCTCGGACCTGCAGGACCACCAGTGTGGGTTCAAGGCGTTCGACCGGACGGTTCTGGAGACCCTGCTGTCGGACGTCGAGGACGACCACTGGTTCTGGGACACGGAGGTACTGGTGCGGGCCCAGCGGGCCGGCTACCGCGTCAAGGAGTTCCCGGTCGACTGGGAGCCGAAGGGGGACTCGAAGGTCGACCTCGTGCGGGACGTGTTCGGGATGGGCAGTCAGATCCTCCGGACCTGGTGGCAACTGTCGGTGTCGCCACGCATCACGAAGCGGGTGAGCATCACGGCCGGCATCGCGCTGTCCGTCGTGGCGATGGCGCTGATGGTGACCTACCTGGATCCCGACGAGGTCCTGTCGAGCATGCGCGGTGCCGACCCGGTCCTCGTCGGCGTCTCGGCGGTCGTGTACACCCTGTCGTGGCCGATCCGTGGCGCCCGCTATCGGGACATCCTCGGCGAACTCGGCTACCAAGAGCGCTGGGACTTCCTGACGGGGGCGGTGTTCATCAGTCAGACCGGCAACCTCGTGTTTCCCGCGCGCCTCGGCGATGGCGTCCGCGCCTACGTCGTGAAGGCCAGACGCGGGATCCCGTATCCGACGGGGTTCGCGTCGCTGGCCGTCGAGCGCGTGTTCGACCTGCTGACGATCACGGTCCTGGCTGGGGCGGTGCTCGTCGGGATGGTCCTGACCGGCGGCGTCGACCGCGTCGCCGAGGCGGTCGCCACGGGCGCCGGCGACCAGGTGACGGCGGGCCAGGCACGGATCGCACTCACGGTCTCGGCGGGCGTGGCCGCCGCCGCAGTGCTCGCGGTGGCGGTCATCGTCGCCTCGGCGCGGACGGAGACGAACCTCGTCCGGCGGACCCTCGACCGCCTCAGCTCCGACTCCTACGTCGAGTACGTCGCGGGGGTCCTCGAGCAGTTCGTCGCGGACGTCCAGCGTGCGGCGGGCACCCGCCGGTCGTTCGCCCGGATCGGTGCGACGAGCGTCGCCATCTGGTCGCTGGACGTCGCGACGGCGTTTCTCGTGTTGCTGGCGTTCGATCCCGGCGTCGCGCTCGGACCGCTGCTCGCGGTGAGTTTCTTCGCGGTCAGCGTCGGGAACCTCGCGAAGGTCCTCCCGCTGACGCCCGGCGGCGTCGGCCTGTACGAGGCGGCGTTCACCGTCCTCGCCGTGGGTCTGACGGGACTGGCCGCCCCCGTGGCCTTCGCCGCCGCCGTCGTCGACCACGCCGTCAAGAACGTCGTCACCGTCGTCGGCGGCGTCGTCTCGATGCTGAAACTCAACGTGTCGCTGACCGAGGCCGTCGACGAGGCGGAGACGGGCGAGGACGTCGCGGAACCGAGCGGCGGGGACTGACTACTCGTAGTGCTCCGTGAGGAACGGCCCCAGCGCGCCGGCCACGGCCGTCGCCAGTGCCGTCTCCCGGTCCGTCGCACCGCCAGTCAGGACGCCGGCTGCGCCCTCGCGGCGTTTGACGCCCTCCAGTCCGACGACGTCGTCCATCACCGGGCCGAGTTCTGCCCCGCCGCGAACCCGCCCGGCGACGCCCTCCGGCAGTCGCAGTCGCGGTCCTGCGGCGAGTTCGACCCCGTCGCCGTCGGTCACGGCGGCGTACATGATCAGTGCGAGGCCCTCGACCGGTCCGTCGTCGTCGACGCCGCCCTCGATGCCGACGCCGAGGTCGACGCCGTCGAGGGCCGCACGGGCCCGGTTCCGGGCACCGCGGGCCGTCTCGGCCACGCCGCGGGGTTGTTCGGAGACGCCGGAGTCGACGCCCACTGCGGTGACGGTCGCGTCGAGGCCGGCCTCGTCGAGAGCCGTCCGGGTCGCTGCGCGTTTCACGGGGTTCGTGCTTCCGACGGCGACGTCCATACCCGGAGGCCGTGGGGCGACCGTCTTGTCGGTACCGGTCCCGGCGACCGGTGGGCGAGGGATCGGTCGTGCACGTCGGGTAAACATTGGTATATGAACCTTGTGATTCTGTGTCGTGAATCCCGTGTCTGGGCCGACAGGACCGGCGTTTCGGTCCAGATTCCGAAACCCTTATACGCACTCGGTCACACAATCGTGTAAGATACTCGCGCCGGGGTTTTCCAGGTGTTTCCTGCCCGGTAGCGTTTGCCATCTCACCCATGACCCAGACCAACACCCGACGACGCGTAGGTAGCGCAGACGAACAGACCGAGTCAGACAACGGCCCCGACCTGGCCTGCCCCGAGTGTGGCGGGAACGTCGTGAGCGACGAGGAACACGGCGAGACCGTCTGTGGCAGCTGTGGCCTCGTCGTCGAGCAGGACAGCGTCGACCGCGGTCCCGAGTGGCGCGCGTTCGACGCCCAGGAGAAAAACGAGAAGTCCCGCGTGGGCGCGCCGACGACGAACACGATGCACGACAAGGGCCTGTCGACGAACATCGACT
>CAZIVN010000190.1:0-4923 GCA_964542685.1 uncultured Halobacteriales archaeon | reverse complement strand
AGGGGGGGAGACGGACCGGCGGTACCGGGTCGTCCACGAGCCTCGCTAGGGAGCGTTCGGCGCGTCGACGAGGGGAGCCGTCTCATACTGTTTATACGGCCAGACGTGATTCACTCAAGCCGGGCCGTCCCAAATCCGGTGTTTCGTGGCTTGAACCAGCCAATGTACTGTCGTGGCACTGGACAGAGTCACGTCTGGCTGTATAGTTTCATCCTATTACCGGTGAGTGCCGGTACCGTGCTGGGACTCACCGGTGAACAGTGAAACTAAACAGTGTCAGATCAGGTACCAGCGCGCGAGCAACTCCCCGACGGCGGCGAAGCCGCGGAACCCGTAGCCGAACGCCAGCGACGCGGGCACGACGCTCGCCAGGAACGCCCGCTTGACCGTCGTGCCGTGGATGATCCGGATCCCGTAGACGGCGAGGGCGAAGGCCCAGACGGTCACGAGCGCTCGCAGTTCGACGACCGGGACGCCGGCGAGGACGCAGGGCGCACTGGCGTAGCCGAGCACCTGGACCGTCTCGCTGATGCCGCCCCGGTCGTCGACGAGGACGATCAGGGCGACGGTCTGGAGGGCGGCCGCGAGGTGGAGCGCTGCGGGGGTGACCAGCAGAACCGCGACCGCCAGCCAGACCGCCGTCGACAGCGGCGCCGGCCCGCCGATGTCGGGGTACGGACTGCCGACCAGGACGACCCGGAGCAGTTCCTCGACGACGACGACGCCCATCGCGAACACGAGGCCCGGCGCCTGGTCGCCGGGGGCGATGCCGTTGCGGAAGAACACACCGGGGCGGACGAGCAGTTCGCCCCACGAGCGTGCGACTGCGACCGGTCCGCGGTCGCGACCGCCAGTGGGGTCGTCGATCCACTGGGTCATCTAGTCGCTCCTGAGCGTGTGACAGTGCCGACAGCGCGGTTCGTACGACTCCTCGGCGCCGACGAGGACTGTCGGGTCGTCCTCGTGGGCCGGTTCGCCGTCGACGAGACGCTGGTTCTTCGTCGCGGGGTCGCCACAGACCGCACAGATGGCACGGAGTTTCTCGACGTAGTCCGCCAGTGCGATCAGTTGCGGGACCGGTTCGTACGGTTCGCCGCGGAACGTCTGGTCGATGCCAGAGACGATCACGCGCCGGCCGTCGTCCGCGAGGTGTTCACAGACGTCGATCAGCGTCTCGTCGAAGAAGTTCGCCTCGTCGACGGCGACGACCTCCTCGCCGTCGAGGCCGTCGGCGATTCGCCAGACCTCCTCGCCCTCGTTGGGCACCGAGCGAGCGTCCCACTGGCGCCCCTCGTGGGAGCCGACGGTGTCCTCGCCGTACCGGTCGTCGAGTGCCGGCGTGAACACCGCCACGTCCTGGCCCGCGATCTCGGCCCGGCGGAGCCGACGCAGCAGTTCCTCGGTCTTCCCGGAGAACATGCTCCCGGTGACGACCTCGATCCGACCGCCGCTGGCGATGGCGTGCACGCCCGAACACGCGGAATCGACGGTTAAAACCGTTGCTCATCTGGGTCGGCGGGCGGCACCGGCGTGGTGTCCCGGCTACGTCCCGCCTTTCTCCAGGACGGCGACGTACTGGCCGCTCCCGTCCTCGGCGTGGAACAGTTCGGTCGCGGTCCAGGGCGTCTCGTCGAGCATCGCCCGGAGTTGCGCGGGGGAAACCATCAGGTAGTCGAACCAGTCCGTGGTGTACTGCCGGTACCGCGCTCGCATCCTGACCGCCCCCGGGAGGCGGCCCCGCTCGCGGTTCCGTTCGTGGTAGGCCAGGTGGTGCTCGGCGTCGGTCGCGGTGACGTCTCTCGTCTCGGCGACGATTCGGGCGTCGTCGGTCGTCACTCTCGCGAGTGCCGCCAGTCGATCCGGAGCCGTCTCCCGGGTCCCGACCAGGCCGAAGTTGTTGCCCAGCATCAGGACGGTGTCGAACGTCTCGTTCAGGTCGTCGACGTCCGCGACGTCGAGTTGTCGGACCCGCTCCAGGCCGCGGTCCTCGGCGACCGCGACCGCGTTCGGGGAGACGTCGATGCCGACTACCTCGTGACCCTGGCGCTTGCAGTACAGCGCGTGTCGGCCGGCGCCACAGCCCACGTCCAGGACCAATCCCTCGACGAACTCGAACCCGTGCCGGGTCCACTCGGGCCACTCCTCGTACTCGGTGAAGTACAGCTCCGGCCCGCCGGTGAGGTCGACGTACCCGTCGTCGCGTTCGATCAGTTCGAACCCCTCGCCGCGCTCGTGGTAGTCCCTGATGGCCTGTCCGTACGCGTCGTCCGCCGGATCCATGCACGGGTGGAGCGGTGGGACCACGGTAAACGTCCTGCCGGGGTGTGGCGTGTCACCGTGCGCCGACGTTCTCCTGGCTCTCGAAGGAGTCGGGGTCCGGTTCGATGTTCGCGTACTCGACGGCGCGGTGGCCGAGCGTCGCGACGCGGTCCCGCAGGTCGTCGTCGACGATCCGACCGTCCTCGAACTGGCTGTGGGCGCGGGGGATGGCGGCCTGGTGGGGCAACACCCAGGCGTTCAGCGCGCGACAGACCGACCGCAGGTGTTCGAGGGCGGTCACGGGGAACCCACCGCCCGACACCGCGAGCAGGCCGACTGTCTCGTCCTCGAACTCGTCGAACCCGCAGTAGTCGAGCGCGTTCTTCAACGGCGCCGAGAAGGAGCCGTGGTACATCGGGGTCCCGAGCAGGATGGCGTCGGCACGCCGGACCCGGTCGCGGAGTTGTTCGGCGTCGCCGGCGTCTTTCGCGTCGGCGTCGAACGGCGGCAGGTCGAGATTCCGGAGGTCGACCAGGTCGGTTGTGGCACCGCGTTCCTCGGCGGCGTCGAGGGCGAACCGTAGTCCCGCCCTGCTGTAGCTTTCGTCCCTGAGACTCCCGCACAGACCGATGACGTGAACGCTGTTCGACATGACAGAGCCAACGCGAGCGGCGGTCAAAGGCGTTGGGGACTCGCAGTAGCCGGGAACGGGTACCGACCTTCGTCGGGGGCATCGCGTTCACGCCGCCGGTGGCCGTTCCGGAGGGAGAGCTCCATGTTGTTATTTTGTGATACCATTTTGTTCTATCGCCGGCGGTAGCTTTTTGAAGCTCTCCGGCGATACAGTAGTTGATAACAGTTCGAGCGACCCCTCGTTCCATCATGAAACCAACGTTCGAACCACGACAGAACCCCCC
This sequence comes from uncultured Halobacteriales archaeon, assembly GCA_964542685.1. Classification (GTDB taxonomy): domain Archaea; phylum Halobacteriota; class Halobacteria; order Halobacteriales; family Natrialbaceae; genus CAZIVN01. Next base: position 1,747 of record CAZIVN010000190.1, on the reverse strand, counting down.
CGGACTGTCAGTCGTCGACCGCGTGGAGCGCCAGCAGTACCGTATCCACACGCCCGGGCAGGTCTCGCTCGATGACGCGTCGGACGACGTGGTCGACGCGCCCGTCGAGTCGACAGTGCGGTTCGAGACATCCGCCGTGGAACTGCCCACTGTCGTCCCGGTGTACATCAAAGACGAGACGGGACGGACCGTCGCCGAGGTCACACACCTCGACGAGGTCTCGCTCCCGCGTGGCCGGTACACCCTCGACCTCGGTACCCAGATCAAGAGCTACCTGGTCGTCGAGAGCGCCCTCGAGGTCGGCGCCGACATCGAACGGACCCGCATCGCGTTCGACGGTACCCGGGAAGTGGCCCTTGGCGCGAGGTCGAGTCACGAACGGCCGGCCGCCACCGTGACGACCACGAGCGATCCCGAGGACGTGATGCGCGCCGTCGAGACGTTCGGGTCGGCACTGAAGACGCTCGGCCCGGAGCGGTCGTACCCGACGCTGCGTGGCCACCCGCCTGCCGTCGAACTCGGCGACGAGTTGTCGATTCCGGACGCCGTGAGTGCGCCCGATTCGGGCGTGACGATCCGGCTGCCGCGGACCCTGGAAGCGACGTACGTCGCCGCACCGCTCGCGTACTACCTGGGGGCGTCGGTCCGTCCGGGCTCCAGGCCCCGGCTGACGACCGAGACCGGCTTCGAGTACGACTTCGGCAGGTACAGCGAGTTCGAGACCGCTGTCGCGCGTGCCCTCAAACGGTGTTTCCTGCTGGACTGCGTCGCTCGGACCGAGGGAACCGGCCCCCCAGTCCACGAGCGAGCGGCCGTCGAGGCCGCGGTCGACCTCGACTTCGCGGCGCTGTACGAGGCGTCGCCGGCCGAACGCGTAGCGGCGTACCTGTCGGTCCCACACGACGCCGTCGCGGACCACGTCCCCGAGTGGCGCCTCGTCACCCACCTCGACCCGACGCCGGCCGCGATCGAGGGACTGCCGTTCGTCGTCGACGACCTCGCGGTCGTGCGGACGCGAGACGCTGCCCCGACCGCCTCGACGGACCTGCCCGCCGAGGTCGACCGCGAGTTCACCCGGGACGACGTCGTTACCCGGTCTGCGGCGGGGGACACCACCGGGGAGTTCCCTGACTTCGTGGAACCGAACGCCGACGACTCCCTCGAACAGGCGTGGCTCGGCGACAGCGTTCCGATCGGTGCGAGCAAACTGAGCACCGACGCGTTCCACAACCGGCTCGACCGCGACCCGACCGAGGGCGACATCTCGATTCACGTCGTCGAGAACGACGACAGGATGAGCGAGGAGCGCGACCTCGTCGACGCAGTTTACGGCGACCGCGACGACCTCTCGTTCGACGTCACGACCCTCGAGGACCTCGAGACCGACGAACTGGCCGCCGTTTTGCGGGCGGAGGCCGACTTCTTCCACTACATCGGCCACACCGACCGCGACGGGTTCAGGTGCTCCGACGGGAAACTGGACGTCGGCGACCTCGACGCGGTCGGCGTCGACACGTTCCTGCTCAACGCGTGTAACTCCTACCACCAGGGTCAGAAACTCGTCGAACGCGGCGCCATCAGCGGTATCGTGACGCTCAACGAAATCCTGAACAGCGCCGCCGTCGAGGTCGGCGAACTCGTCGCCAGACTGTTGAACGCGGGGTTCCCGCTCCGGGCCGCACTGACCATCGCACGCGAGGAGTCCTACGTGGGTGCCCAGTACATCGTGGTCGGGGACGGGGGGATC
>CAZIVN010000189.1:1967-4960 GCA_964542685.1 uncultured Halobacteriales archaeon | reverse complement strand
CCTCGCGGGCGTTGAACGCGTGGTGGGCCATCATCTCGAAGGCCATCGTGTGCCGCCCGGTCTTGCCGACGTTGTCGATGTCCTGCATCCGGATGCACGGCTGCGAGACGGCCAGGGGGTTGGCCGGCGGCGGCGACTGGCCAGAGGTGACGTGTGGCTGGAAGTCGTAGATAGACGCCTGGGTCAGCAACACGTCGTCGCGCCAGCGATTGGCAGCGACGGGGTAGGGCTCGACGCGGCCGTGGCCGTTGTCCTCGAAGAACGAGAGAAACGCCTCGCGCATCTCCGCCAGGCTGTACTCCTCGTCGAGGCCGGGGTCGTCGATGAAGTCGTAGTCGTCACACGGCGGTTCGCCACACGTCTCGCGCTCCCCGTCCAGCGTCCAGAAGTGAGCACCACAGCTCGAACACTCCGTCCGGACGTACCCGTTGTCCTCGAAGTACTCCAGTTGGTACTCGGATTCGAGGTCGCTCATTGTGGAGACGTGACCCGTCCCGGCGTAAAACTGTTCCGGGACGACGGTTCCGGAAAAATCCGTGCGAACGGCGGTTTCCGGCGCGCTGTGTCCGTCATCTCGCCGCGGTCAGTCTCGCGGTTCCGCCCCTGCTGGCCCGTTCTCCGGCAGTCTCAAGTCGGTACGCCGTGACGTCTCGGTATGGGCGGAACGGAGAGTGCGGGCATCCTGGACGGCGTCGACCGGGCGACGGCACTGCGGGCGCTCGGGTTCGTCGTCGGCGTGAACCTCGTCGGCGCCCTCCCGACGGTCGTCGCCGGGCCGAACACGGAGTGGTTTCGCGAGTTGACGAAACCGGCGCTGTACCCCCCTGGCTGGGCGTTCGGGGTCGCCTGGACGCTGCTGTTCACGCTGCTCGGTATCGCGCTGTTCCTGGTCTGGCGGCCCGGGACGACCGACCGCAGGGTCAGGGTCGCCATTGGCCTGTTCGCGGTCCAGATGGCGTTCAACGTCGCGTGGACGCCGGTCTTCTTCGGTCTCCAGGCCCCCCTGCCGGCACTGGGCGTGATCGGACTCCTGGCGGTCCTCATCGTCGCGACCATCGTCGCGTTCGACCGGGTCGACCGACGCGCGGCGGCCCTGCTGGTGCCGTACCTGGCGTGGGTGCTGTTCGCGACGTACCTGAACTACCAGTTCTGGCGACTGAACGCCTGATCGCCGGACTCCCCCGGTCGTCCGTTTCGAACTTCAATCCCGGAAACCCGTCAGTCCGGAAGAACTAACCGGTCGCTCCGCCTACCGATCGGTAATCGTGCGACCGACCGGCTGGTCCGGTGTCAGCGGAGGGGGACCCCGACGCCAGGGGGCCGACTCGAAGAGCCACGGGCTCGTGACGGACGGCGGCCGGACGGAATCGAGAGTCGACTACGAGACGGTCCTGGAGACGCTGTCGGAGGGCGTCGTCGTCGTGGCCGATGGCACCGTCGAGTACTGCAACGCCGGCGCCGAGCGACTGTTCGGCATCGACCGGTCGCAGTACGTCGGCGCCGACGTCGAGTCGCTGGACGACGTCCTCCGGAGCGCCGACTGTGCGTCGCTCCGGGCGGCGATCGACGCCGTCGCCGCCGACCGTACGACCGAGTCGGTGGAAGTGGACGTCACCACGGCGGACGGCGTCGAGACGGTCGAGTGTCGGATCGAACGACTGCCGGGGGGGAGCGAGGACGCCACGCTCGTCGTCCTCCGGGACCTCACCGAGCGGCGCCGGACCGAACGCGAACTGCGCGAACACCGGGACACCATCGAGCGCCTCCACGAGAGCACCGCACAGCTCGTGGCCTCGCGTACTGAAGCCGAACTGTACGAACTCACGGTGGAGGCAGCACGGACGGTCCTGTCGCTCGAGGTGTGCGTGATCGTCGTCGAGCGCGACGGCGACCTGGTGGTCGCGGAGGCGACCGAGGGGGAGAACGCCCCCGACCCGGGCGGCGTGATCCCGACCGAGTCGAACCTCGCGGCCCGAACCGTGGCGACCGGCGAGTCGGAACTCGTCCACGACGCCCGGGACCACGAGCACGCGTCGCCGTACGACGACCACTACCGGTCGGCGCTGTCGATCCCGATCGGCGAGTACGGCGTCTTCCAGGCCATCTCGACGGAGCCACAGCGGTACGACCGCACGGATCTGCGACTCGCGGAGTTGCTCGCCAGGCACGTCGCCGCGACCGTCGAGCGAATCAGGGCCGAACAGCGCCTGCGCGACCGGGAGACGGATCTCCGGGAGGAACGGGATCGCTTCGCGGCGCTGTTCGAGAACGTCCCCGACGCCATCGCCGCGTTCCACTTCGAGGACGGCGAGCCCATCGTTCGGACGGTCAACGAGCGCTTCGAGGAGACGTTCGGCTGGTCGCGCGAGGAACTCGTCGGCGAGAACATCGACGAGTACGTCGTCCCGGCCGACCGGGGAGAGCGGGCCGACCAGTTGAACGAGGCGTTGCTGGCCGGCGAGCGGTTGCAGACGACGGGGCGGCGGCGTACTGCCGACGGCGTTCGCGACTTCCTGTTGCACGTCGTCCCCCTCTCCACCGGCGAACGGACCCTCGAGGGGTACGCCATCTACACGGACATCACCGAGCAGAAACGCCGCGAGCGGGAACTCGAACGCCAGAACGAGCGACTCGACGAGTTCGCCAGCATCGTCAGCCACGACCTCCGGAACCCGCTGAACGTCGCCCAGGGTAACCTGGAGATGGCACGCGAAACCGGCGACGAGGAGTACTTCGACCCCGTCGCCGATGCCCAGGACCGGATGAGTCGGATGATCGACGAACTGCTGAGTCTCGCCCGGCACGGGGACGTCATCGGCGACCGGCGGCCGGTCGCCGTCGACGACGTCGCCCATCGCGCCTGGGCCGGCGTCGAAACCGGGGACGCGACGCTGACCGTCGCCGAGGAGTTCGTCGTCGTCGCCGACGAGAAGCGCCTGACGGAACTGTTCGAGAACCTCTTTCGCAACGCCGTGGAGCACAGCTCCACGAGC
>CAZIVN010000189.1:0-1867 GCA_964542685.1 uncultured Halobacteriales archaeon | reverse complement strand
GCTCCACGAGCAGTCGGACGGCGTCCGACGACGCCGCCGGAACGAGTTCCGGCGAGCCGTCGGTCGCTGACGCTCCCGACGACGCCGCCGACCGCGGACCCGAAGACGTGGCGGGCCCCTCGGTCGTCGTCGGTCCCATCGACGAGGGCGGCGACGGGGACGCGGGCGGCGAGACGGACGTCGACGGCTTCTACGTCGCCGACGACGGGCCGGGAATCTCGCCCGAGGACCGCGACCAGGTGTTCGAGTCCGGCTACACCACCGCCGACCACGGCACCGGGTTCGGCCTGACCATCGTCGAACAGATCGCCGACGCCCACGACTGGACGATCGACGTCACGGAGAGCGCGGACGGCGGCGCACGCTTCGAGTTTCGCGTCGACGGTCCCGTGGACCGGTAGGACGGCGGTCGGACGCCGGACGCGTCAGGACTCGACGGGTTCGACGTCGGCGAACAGCCCCCGGAACAGTCCGGCGTACCCCTCGAAGTCGGAGGGGAGGAGTTCGTCCGCACGCTGCCGTTGCTCCTGGACGCGTCGTTCGAGTTCGGCGTACTCCGGACTGTCCGCGAGGTCGGCCTCGGACTTGTTGGCCTCCAGGACGGCCTTCTTCGACGCCGCAGCGTAGAGGTCGCGAAGTTCCGCGTCGTACGTGACCCGGGTGGACAGGCGCGTCAGCGCCGCCCGGAACGACTCCCGACCGAACGGCTTCACGAGGTAGTCGTCGAACGGAAGGTCGACGATGTCGAAGTCGGGTTCGACGCCGGTGACCATCACGACCGGACAGTCGTTCCCGCTCTCGCGAAGCGCGTGGAGCACCTCCGTCCCGGACCCGTCGGGCAACAGCCGGTCGAGCACCGCGATGTCGGGCTCGGACTCGACCGCTGCCAGTCCGGACTCGACGTCGCTGGCGACGGTCACCGACCACTCGTCGAAGATCCACGACCGGTAGAACGCGGCAGTCTCGTCGTCGTCCTCGACGACGAGGACGTCCCGGGGCTGGTCGGACATGTGCGTGTCACTGTAACTACACTCTGTTCGGGAGAAAAAGGTCACGGCCGATTCGACGACGCGCCCGTGGCTACGGACTCCGAGGACGCGTCACTCCTCGCGAGCGAGCGCGGCCAGCAGCGCCTCCAGCTGGATCCGTTCGTTGGCGCCGGTCGTGATCCGGTAGTCGGCCTCGCCGACGCGGTCCATCACGCGCACTGCGGCCCGGTCGTCGAGGTCGAACTCCCAGATCGAGCGGTGGATCTGGTCGATGACGTCGCCGCCGGCGATACCACGGTCGGTCAGCAGGTCGTCCAGCCTGGCGCGGGCCTCGACGAACTCGCCGTCCAGTGCCAGCGTCACCAGTTCCTCGACCTCCTCGGGACGGGCCGCGGAGTTGATGGTGTAGACGGTGTCCTCGTCGACGACGTCGCCCATCACGGAGGCGGCCTGGAGGCCGTTGATCGCCGCACGCATGTCGCCGTCGGCGACGTACACCAACGCGTCGACGCCGTCGTCGGTCAGTTCGATCCCCTCGGCGTCGGCGATCTCTCGCACCTGCTCGGCGACGGCCTCGTCGCTCAGCGGCGAGAACCGGAACACGGTACACCGGGACTGGATCGGGTCGATGATCTGGCTGGAGTAGTTACACGACAGGATGAAGCGGGTGTTGTTCGAGAACTGCTCCATCGTCCGGCGCAGCGCCGCCTGTGCGTCGGACGTGAGGGCGTCGGCCTCGTCGAGGAATATGATACGGTAGCCGTACTCTCCGAACGACGACCGCGCGAAGCTCTTGATCCGGTCGCGCACCACGTCGATCCCGCGCTGGTCGGAGGCGTTCAGTTCGAGGAAGTTCTCCTGCCAGTCGTCGCCGTAGA
>CAZIVN010000188.1:0-4987 GCA_964542685.1 uncultured Halobacteriales archaeon | reverse complement strand
ACTACGAGGTGGCCCGCGAGACGGGCGAACTCGCCGTCGAGGCCGTCGAGGCCGAGCGGGACGCCTCGGATATCCTCTCGCGGAGGTCGTTCGAGAACGCCATCGCGCTCCAGGTTGCGATCGGGGGGTCGACGAACGGCGTGCTCCACCTGCTCGCGCTCGCCGCGGAGGCCGGGATCGACCTCGACATCGAGGACTTCGACGAGATATCGCGGCGCACCCCGAAGATCGCGGACCTCCAGCCGGGCGGGAGCCACGTCATGACCGACCTCCACGCGGTCGGCGGCGTTCCCGTCGTGATCCGTCGGCTCCTCGAGGCCGGGCTGCTCCACGGCGACGCGGCGACGATCACCGGTCGCACGCTCGGCGAGGAACTCGCCCACCTGGACGAGACCGGGGCGCTCCCGCCGGAGTCCGAGATCGACGCCGAGTTCCTCTACACCGTCGACGACCCCAAACAGCCCGAGGGCGCGATCAAGATCCTCTCCGGGAACCTCGCGCCCGACGGCGCGGTGCTGAAGGTGACCGCCGACGACGAACTGTACCACGAGGGCCCCGCCCGCGTGTTCGAGGACGAGGAGTCGGCGATGCGCTGGGTCCAGGAAGGCAGGATCGAGTCGGGCGACACCATCGTCATCCGCAACGAGGGCCCCCGGGGTGGCCCCGGGATGCGCGAGATGCTCGGCGTCACCGCCGCCGTCGTCGGCCAGGGCCACGAGGACGACGTGGCGTTGCTCACGGACGGCCGCTTCTCGGGCGGGACGCGGGGCCCGATGATCGGCCACGTCGCGCCCGAGGCGTTCGTCGGCGGGCCACTCGCCGCCATCGAAGACGGCGACACCGTCCGCGTGGACGTCCCGGACCGCACCCTGGAGGTGGACCTCTCCGACGACGAGATCGGCCGGCGCCTCGCCGAGCGCGACGATCCGGCCCCGGCCTACGAGGGCGGCGTCCTCGCGAAGTACGGCACCGCCTTCGCCTCCGCCGCCGACGGTGCCGTCACGAACCCCGGCCTCGGCGGACGCTTCGACTGATACGGTTTCGGTTCATCTATTACCGGGAATAACGCGTACGTGGCCGCTTCTGACCGGTAAACAGTGAACCGAAACCGTATGAGACGGACGCCGCTGTCTCATCGGAGTCGCGTTCCGGCCGAGCCCGGACCCCACACGACCGTCAGAGCCAACAGGACCGCCGCTCTCAGTCCCCGGCATGGCTCCCTTCGAGGACGTCGCCCCCGAGACGTTGCTGTCCGGGCGCGTCGACTGGCTGGACGCCGACGGCGCCGCGACGCTGGCGGCCCACCCCATCGAGAGCGTCGACCGGGAGTACCCCCACCACCTGGGCTCGGTCGACTCGCCGGAGGCGCCGCCGCGCCCGAGCGAGACCCATCCCGTGTTCTACGGCTGTTACGACTGGCACTCCGCGGTCCACGGCCACTGGTGTCTGGTGCGACTGCTCCGCCTGTTCGACGATCACCCCGACGAGACCGCGATCAGGGAGAGCGTCGAGGACCGACTCACCCCGGAGAACGTCGCCCGGGAGGTCGAGTACTTCGAGGAGAATCCCGGGTTCGAGCGGCCGTACGGCTGGAGCTGGTTCCTGCGCCTGGCCGCCGAGTTGCACCTGTGGGACGACCCGCAGGCGGCGGAGTGGCGCGAACGCCTCGGGCCGCTCGAGACGCTCCTCGCCGACTGCACGGCCGACTGGCTCGCCGCCCGCGAGCGACCCATCCGGACGGGGACCCACGGCAACTCCGCGTTCGCCCTGACCGGCGTCCTCGACTACGCCCGCGTCGTCGGCGACCCGTCGCTCTCCGAGGCGGCCGAGACGGCGGCGGCGGAGTGGTTCGGCACGGACCGGGACGCCCCGACTGCGTACGAACCGGTCGGCTGGGACTTCCTCTCGCCGTCCCTGGTCGAGGCGGACCTCCTGCGGCGGGTGTACGGCGAGGTTCGCTTCGGCGAGTGGCTCGCGGGGTTCCTCCCGGACGTGACGAGTCCGCCACACGACGCGGTGCTCGACCCCGTGGCCGTCGACGGCGAGGACGGACTGTCCCTGCACCTCGTCGGCCTGAACTGTTCGCGGGCGTGGTGTCTGGCTGGCATCGCACCGCACGCGGACGACGCCGTCGCGGCGACGCTCCGCGAGGCCGCCCGCGACCACGCGGTCGCGGCCGTCGACCGGGCCTTCACCGACGACTACGCCGGCGCACACTGGCTGTCGTCGTTCGTGCTCTACCTGCTGTCGCGCGACGAAGGGGGGATCGCACCCGAGTAGCTGACTCCGGGGGTCGCGACGCCGACGCACCCGGAGTCCGGCCCACACCGGCGTCCTTTTTGTCCCGGTCGACGTACGGCGGATATGACCAGACAGACGCTCCTCCTTCCGATCACGTTCCCGGACCCGGGCATCTATCCGCTCGAGGACGTCACCGTCGACTCGCTGAACGGGTTCGACGTCGTGTTGCTGGGCTACTGGGAACTGTCCGAGGGCGAGTCAGAAGCGGCGGCACGGGCTGCCCACGAGACGGACGCCGAGGCCGTGTTGTACGACATCGCGGCGGCGCTGAGTCACGCCGGCGCGAGCACGGACATCGAACTCCACTTCGGAGAGAACGACCAGGAGCGGCGGGCACTCCAGCGGTACATCGTCGAGGAGTTCGATCCCGACGGCGTGTTGCTCGCCGACCGCCTCCCGTCGCTGCGCAACGTCCTCGTCCCACTGCGGGACGACCGCCACGTCGACAGCGTCACGGAGTTCCTCGGCGGGTTCGACCCCGAGGGACTGTTCGTCGTGGAACTGTACCACGCGGTCACCGACGACGAGGGCGTCGCGGCCGGCGAGGCGATGCTCGACGCCGTCGCGGACCGCCTGCTCTCGGCGAGGTTCTCCGAGACGGACCTCGAACGCACCGTCGCCGTCGTCGACGACGTGTCGACCGCACTGGCCGAGAAGGCACGGAACCACAACATCGTCGTGATGGGCGCGACCGAACAGCACGGCCGCGAGGACCGCCTGTTCGGGTCGGTCAGCGACCACCTCTCACGGCGGACCGACACGCCCGTCCTCGTGGTTCGCTAGGTCCTGTGCCCGGACCGTCGTCTCGTCGCCGTCCGACGCGTCGGGTCGGTCGCTCGCCGCGTCTACCCGTCGCCGGTCGACGGTGTCGACGTCCCAGCGAGGTGACACTGACGTTTATGTCCTATCGTGACGTACGTTCACATTGGGCATGGGCGTCTTCGATTCAATCAAGAACCTCTTCGGCGGGGAGGGCCGGACGTTCGAGTACGTCTGCCAGAACTGCGAGCTGACCTTCGAGTCCGACGAGCCCAAACTGGCGGCCGTCGAGTGCCCGGAGTGTCACTCGACGCAGGTCCGATCGGCCAGGATGGTCGAAGGGTAGGGTGGGGCAGGTCGGCCCCGCAACGGGACCCGGCGGCAGACGGTCCGTGCAGCGACGGCCACGGTTCGCGGCCACCCGTTCGGTTCGACCCGGCTCACCACCGGCGGTCCGGTCGGTGCCTCATACGGATTCGTTTCACTGTGTACCGGTGAGCACCGGCACCGCACTGGTGCTCACCGGCAATTGATGAAACGAAACCGTCTCACTCGTAGGTCGTCGTGTAGCCGCCGTCGAACAGGAGGTCCCCGCCGTTGAGGTGTCTCGCGTGCCCCGAGAACCCGAACACGAACAGGTTCGCGACCTCCGCGGGCGTCATCATCTCCGTCGTCCGGGCCTGGCCCAGCATCACGTCCTCGACGACTTCCCGTTTCGAGATCCCCCGTTCCTCGGCGGTGTCCTCGATCTGGTTCACCATCAGCGGGGTCAGGACGTAGCCGACGCTGACCGAGAACGACCGGAGGTCGCCACCGCCCTCGGCGGCGATCGAGCGGGTGAGGCCGTGGAGGCCGTGTTTGGCGGCGATGTACGCCGCCTTGTCCTGGGTCGCGTAGTGGCCGTGGACGGAGGACATGTTGCCGATGGCACCGACCCCGTCGTCGGTCGCCCGGATGTGCGGCATCGCCGCCTTCGCGACGAGGAAGGGGCCGCGCAGCATGACGTCCAGCAACTGGTCGTACCGCTCCGCCGGGAACGCCGGTATCGAGGCGATGTGCTGTAGCCCGGCGACGTTCGCCACGTACCGCAGCTCTCCCGCCGCGGCGGCGGCGTCGACGGCCGCCTCGACCGCGGCGTCGTCGGTGAGGTCCGTCGGGACCGGTTCGACCGTCCCCGGCGCGTCCACGTCGGCCGCGAGTGCGACCGTCTCGTCGAGGCCGTCCTCGTCGACGTCCGCGCCGACGACGGTCAGTCCGTTCGCCGCGAGTGCGACGGCAGTCGCCCGTCCGATCCCGGAGGCGGCGCCGGTCACGACGGCGACCGTCTCGGGTCCGAAGTGCGGGTCCTCGAGAACGAGGAAGTCCTCGGCAGTCAGTTCCGGTGCGGTCAGTTCGAACTCCTCGGTGGGCATGCGTATCGGGACCGACGGGGTGGACCGACAAATGCCTGTGCCGCGCGAGTCGACGCGGTCGACCCGCCCACCCCGACGACACGACCGGAGCCGTCCGCCGGCCGGGACAGTCGTGGCACACGCTTTTGACCTTTCGCCCCGTCACGAGTCTCCCATGGGTGGTGACAGCAGCGAGCACCGCGAGCAGCGTCCAGCGGCGACACCGGAACTCGACGACCTCTCGTTCCGTGTCCTCGCCGACGCGCGCCGACGGCGACTGCTGTACGTCCTCCTCGAAGAGGGCGAGACGACCGTCGACGAGATGGCGACCCTCCTCGCCGGGTGGGCGGCGGTCGACTCCGGGACGATGACGACGCCGACCGACCGCGAGCGAATCCGCGTCCGACTGTACCACGCCGACCTGCCGATGCTCTCATACGGTTTAGTTTCACTGTTTACCGGTGAGCACCGGCACCGTACGGGTGCTCACCGGTAATTGATGAAACTAAACCGTATCAGAGACGAGACTGGTCGAC
>CAZIVN010000187.1:0-5022 GCA_964542685.1 uncultured Halobacteriales archaeon | reverse complement strand
GCGGCGGCCGACGCGCCCTTGCTCGCCCTGGAGGACGTCCACACCTACTACGGCGAGAGCCACGTCCTCGAGGGCGTCTCGCTGTCGGTCGACGCCGGCGAGACGGTCGCACTCGTCGGGCGCAACGGCGTCGGCAAGACGACGACGCTGCGGACGGCACTGCAGTTGACCCCGCCCCGGGAGGGGACCGTCCGCGTGCGCGGCGAGGACGTCACCGGCGACCCCACCCACCAGGTCGCGGGCCGTGGCGTCGGCTGGATTCCCGAGGACCGCCGGATGTTCGAACAGCTCACCGTCGACGAGAACATCCGGGTCGCGGTGAAAGAGCCCGACGCCGTCGAGGAGAAACGCGAGATGGCCTTCGACGCGTTCCCGGACCTCCGGGAGTTGCACGACCGCAAGACCGGTAACCTCTCGGGGGGCCAACAGCAGATGGTCGCCATCGCGCGCGGCCTGGTCGGCGGCAACGACCTCCTCCTGGTCGACGAACCCAGCGAGGGCCTGGCGCCCCAGATCGTCGAGTCCGTCGCGGAGGCGTTGCGGGCCGTCGCCGAGGACGCGGCGCTGTTGCTCGTCGAACAGAACTTCCCGCTCGCGATGGACCTCGCGGACCGCTTCTACCTGATGGACGCCGGCGAGGTCGTCCACGAGGACACCACCGAGGGAGTCACGAGCGACGACGAGACCATCAGGAGGTACCTCGGCACATGACCGCGCCGCTTGCACTGATCGACCTCGGAACCATCCTCGCGGTCCTCGTCGACGGCCTCTCGAAGGCCGCCATCTACGTGATGATCGCCGCCGGCCTCACGCTCATCTTCGGACTGATGGGCGTGTTGAACTTCGCACACGGCTCGCTGACGATGCTGGGTGCCTACGGCGGCGGCCTGCTGATGGTGTTCGCCGTCTCCAGCGGGACCGGCGGGGTCACCCGCGTCGTCCTCTTCTTCGCCGCCGTCGTCGCCGTGTTCGCGGCGCTGACGGCACTCGGCGCCGGGCTGGAACTGACGCTCGTCCGGCCGCTGTACGACCGACCGCCGCTGTACCAGATCCTGCTCACGTTCGGCCTGACGCTGATCATCGACGAGTTCGCGCGGCTGGTTGTCTCCTTCTACGGCATTCAGCCCCGCTCGACCTGGCAGGAGGCACTCGGCACCAAGCCGGACTTCCTCGCCCAGTCCAACGCGTACGTCGTCGCCGGTGCGCGCATCGTCGGCCTGGACCTGTTCGAGATCGCGATGGGCGTCGTCGTCGTCGCCGCCGTCTGGGCGTTCCTCACCCGGACGCGGTACGGCCTCTACATCCGGGCCGGCAGCGAGGACTCCGAGATGGCCGAGGCGCTCGGCATCAACATCCGGCGCGCCTTCACCGTCGTGTTCGGCGTCGGCGTCGGCATCGCCGGCGCCGCCGGCGTCCTGTTGATGTGGGACACCTCCTGGGGTGCGAGCGTTCCGCTGGGCGCCGAGACGCTGCTGCCGGCGTTCGTCGTCGTCATCATCGGCGGCCTCGGAACCTTCCGTGGCACGGTGTTCGCGGCACTGCTCGTCGGGATGCTCGACGGCGTGATGACCCACATCTTCAACGCCGGCATCGTCGAGTTCCCCGGCCTGCCGGAGCTGACGGTCTTCCTCGCGCTGGTCGGCATGCTGATCCTCAAACCGCAGGGCATCGCCGGCGTCAAGGAGGTGGGTGGCCATTAGCCCCGACGCGGACGACTCCGGGGGCGACCCGGACGCCGCGGACGCCGCGGCGCCCGCCGAGACCGACGCCGCCGACGAGGCCGCCCCCGAGACGGCGCCGGGCGACGACGAGGGGCCCGTCGCGGCAGTCCTCGGGACCGACGACCCCTGGTACCGTCGCTACCTCCGCGAGTCGACGGTCCACGTGGGGGTGATCCTCCTGTTCCTCGCCTACCCCGGAATCTACGAGACGCTCGGGGACCCCTCGTCGCCGGCCAGCGTCGAGATGCGGACGCTGTTGCCCCGCGTCGAGACGATGATCGTCGTGCTGTACTTCGGGCTGTTCGCGATGAGTTTCGACTTCGTCAGCGGCTACACCGGCTACCTGTCGTTCGGCCACGCCGCCTTCTTCGGCGTCGGCGCCTACTTCGTCGTCCTCACCGCGAACGGGAAACTGCCGCTGCTGGGCGCCGGGACGCCGTTCATGCTCAGTCTGCTCATCGCCGCACTGCTGGCGGCGCTTTTGGCCCTGCTGATCGGCGGCGTCTCGTTCCGCCTGACCGGCGTCTACTTCGCGATGATCACGCTCGGGTTCGCCCAGGTGCTGTACGTCCTCTTCCGGAACTGGCGCTGGGTCGGCCAGAACCCCAGCGACGGCATCTTCGTCTCCGGCGGCGAGGGGTTCGAGGTCGGGGTGCCGGGGGTGGACGCGCTGAACATGGCCATCGGGGCGTTCCCGGGCGACACCGTCGAGGGACTGTTCGGCTTCATCAGCCTCTCGACGATCGAGGTGTCGTACTACATGCTCGGGCTGGTCGTGGTCCTGTCGTACTTCGCGATGCAGCGGATCATCCACTCCCCGTTCGGCCGCGTGATGATCGCCATCCGTGAAAACGAGGAACGGGCGCGCGCGGTCGGCTACGACGTGTTCCGCTACAAGATGGGCGCGTTCGCCATCAGCGGCTTCTTCGGCGCCGTCGCCGGCGGCCTGTTCGCCGGCTACCAGCGCTCGGCAGCGCCCGATCAGACGTTCTACTTCCTCGTGACCGGGGACGCCCTGCTGGCGGCGATCATCGGCGGATTCGGGACGCTCGGCGGTGCGCTGTTCGGCCACCTGTTCCACGAGGCGGTCCGGGAGTTCCTCTCGAAGGAGGGCAGCGGCGGCGGCCTCCTGCCGTACCTCCGGAACGTCCTCAGTGAGGACCTGCTGGCGACGGAACTGTACAACGGGTTCACCGTCGGCGAGTTCGTCGAGACGTTCCTGAACGGCCACGCCAGCCTCTACATCGGCCTGCTGTTCGTCCTGTTCGTCCTCTACGTGCCGAACGGCATCGTCGGGACGCTCCGGGCGTACGTCGGCGGCACGCTCGCAAAGCGGATTCCAGCCCGGTACCTGCGCCGGTGGGAGGGTGGACCGTGACCGTCGCGGTCACCGGCCTGGGAACGTACCTCCCGGATCGACGGCACTCCGGCGCCGACATCGCCGAGAGGAGCGGGATACCGGTGGACGTCGTCACCGAGAAGATGGGCGTCCGCGAGAAGCGGGTCCCCCCGCCCGACGACGACCACGCCACGGACATGTGCGTCGCCGCGGCCCGGGAGGCCCTCGACGAGGCCGACTGCGACCCCGCCGACCTCGACCTCGTCCTGTACCACGGCAGCGAGTACAAGGACCACGTCGTCTGGTCGGCCGCCGCGGCCATCGCCGACGCCCTCGGCGCGACTGACGCCTACGCCACGGAGTCGTACACCCTGTGTGCCGGCTGGCCGGTCGCGGTGCGGGGCGTCCGCGCCCAGCTCGCGACCGGCGATATCGACCGTGCGCTCCTCGTGGGCGCCAGCCGCGAGGAGGACCTCGTCGACTACGAGAACGAGCGCTCCTCGTTCATGTTCAACTTCGGGAGCGGCGCCTGTGCGACCGTGCTGGAACGACTCCCGACGGCGACCGACCCGCGAGCCCTGGTACGCGAGAGCGCGGCCGTCACCGACGGCAGTTTCGCCGACGACGTGGTGATGCCAGCCGGCGGCTCCCGCCAGCCGCCGACCCACGGCACCGTCGAGGCCGGGTTGCACACGCTGGACGTCCCGGACCCCGACGGAATGAAGGAACGGCTCGGCGAGGTGTCGCTGGAGAACTTCCTCGCGGTGGCCGACGACGCGCTGGCGCGCTCCGGGTACGACCGCGACGACGTGGACTTCCTGGCGCTGGTCCACATGAAGCGCTCGTTCCACGCGGCGCTGGTCGACGCGCTCGGCCTGGACCCCGACCGCGACGCGTACTACCTCGACGAGTACGGCCACGTCCAGAGCGTCGACCAGGTGCTGGCGATGGACGCCGGCGTCGACGAGGGCCTGCTCGCGGCCGGCGACGTCGTCCTCTGTCTCGCGGCCGGCACCGGCTACACCTGGGCCGGGACCGTGCTCGACTGGCGCGGCTGAAGGAGGGATGACGAACGGGCGAGGCTCCGGGATGACCGTCACCCCGCCGCGCGACGCGGTCGCCTCACACACCCACCCCCCGCGTCGCTCGCTCGTCAGCGCACGCCCACGGTGGTCGCGCCCTCGCACTTGCACTCGCGGCCGGGGTTCGAAGCGGTACGCTCAAGCCGATTCGGGCCACAGACGCCTCCGTGGCGCACTTCGGCTACCCCTGTCCGGACTGTCGGAGCACGAACAACCTCCACGATCCGGACTGCCGGTTCACCGGGACCGCCTGGACGGACGTCGAGAAGGCGTACCTCGACGTCGTCAGCGTCTTCTCGGCGGCCGAGGAGCCCGTCGACGAGGACGCCCTGACCGGTGCGACTCACGGCGACTGGGACCCGCTCCACCACGCCGTCCTCAACCGCCTGCAGGGCGGCCAGCGCGTCCGCGAGGCCGACGGCGGTCTCGAACTGCTCTCGCCCGAGGAGTACCGCGAGGCCGTCCGCGAACCGGACATCGAACCGATCCGAACCGTCTACCGGAAGGGGTCGGTTCCGGGGGCCCACGACCACAGCGTCTTCGCACTCATCGCGTACTACGAGATGGTCGGCCTCTCCTGGGAGGAGACCCGCGAAACCGTAATCGAGTGGCTCCACGAGTCGGGCACCTGGGACCGGGGCGGCTTCGAGGAGTCCCGGCCGGGCGAACTCGTCGACGAGAAACGACACGTCTACGAGGAAGGGTACGGCTGGAAACAGGCCGCCCGGGAGGCGAAGGCCGTCATCGACCGGAGCCTGTAGCACGGCATCGTAACGTATTTGACCGTCAGTCTCCCTATTCGAACTGTACGCAGTGTCCGGGTTAGGGTAGTGGTTATCCTTCAGCCTTGTGGAGGCTGAGACGTGGGTTCGATTCTCAC
>CAZIVN010000186.1:0-5062 GCA_964542685.1 uncultured Halobacteriales archaeon | reverse complement strand
GACGCGCATCACGCCCATCTGGGCGCCGCGTCGGGCGCCGCCCTGGGCGATGGTCTCGCACATCTGGTCGTACGTGCGCATGAACGTGATCGGCCCGGAGGCGATGCCGCCGGTCGAGCCGACGGGGTCGCCGTACGGCCGTAGTTTCCAGAACGCGTAGCCCATCCCGCCGCCGCTGTTGTGCGAGACGACGGAATTGGCGACGTACTCGTGATCGTCGGCGACAGTGACGTCGTAGACCGTCGCGGTGCCGGCGTCGTCGACGCTCTCGACGGGGACGTTCCACGTGGCACCGTCGATCGTACCGACGCTCGGGCCCGCGGAGTCTATCGACTCGAACGTCTCAGCCATGGTGTCGGTTCGCGAGTCGACGAACCCGACGTCGTCGAGGAACCGTTCGAGCCCCCGTTCCCCGGTCGGACCGACGTTGTAGTACTCCCGTTCGTCGGTGTCGTACTCCCACCGGGTCGCCGGCATGCCGAGACCGAGGAGCAACTGCTGGACCTCCTCGATCAGTTCCGCCGAGGAACTCCACAGTCGCGGATAGACGTCCTTCTGCAGGCTGCCGTCGGTCGAGAACAGCCCTCGGAGGAAGGCACCGATCGTCTCGCGGTCGGCCTGCCAGACGGACTCGGGTACCGACGCCGTCGTCGCGTCGGGCTTGGCGTCGCCGAAGTTGGCGAGCCACCAGCGCTTGACCTCGTGGCTGTGCAGGACGGCGTCGTAACAGCCCTCGTCCCAGCGCCAGTCGAGGCCGACGTCGAACAGTTCCCGACAGAGTCGATCGGCGTGTTCGAGGGTCCCCTCGCGGTTGAGGTGGAAGCGAATCCCGTCCTCGTGTTTCGATCCGTCGCCAACCCACATCCCGACGAGTTCCGCGAGTTCCTCCGTGAATTCGGTCGGCTGGTCGACGATCTTGACGGCGTCACCGTTCGCCTCGAGAGACTGGGTCTCGCGATAGCGAGCGACGGTTCGGGTCGAAACACCGACCTTCGCTGCGATCTCGCCGTCTGAACGGCCGTCGTCGTAGAGCCGATCGAACTCCTCGGTGTCGAAGCTGACGTTCCCGCCGGGACGGCCGCCGCTTCCGTTGGGATCGAGCCCGAGTTCGAGCGACCGGCGACGCTGGATCGTCGAGGCCGAACTGTCGAGCTGGTCGGCGATTTCGTAGTCGCTGAGCCCCTCGGCGTACAGTTCGAGAATCTCGTCGTTCGAGACCGTTCGCTGCTTCGACCACTGTGCGCCACCGGCGACGGTCGTGAGTTCCGTCGTCGCGTCCTCGGCGTCGATCCAGTCGAGTCGGAGCGAAAGGGTGTCGCCCGAATCGATCTGGTCGATTCGCGTCCACTCGTCGTCGACGTGGAGTTCGTGGTTCGGCGTGCCAGTGAGTTCGAGGCCGGCCTCCGTCACGACTCGCAGCACGGGCGAATCGTCGTAGGCGTGGGTCTCTTCGACGTTCTGGACGCGGTGACCGTCGCCGTCCCGTTGGACGACGCGGTCGCCGGGTTCGACGTCCGCGATGGAGACGACGCCTTTCCCCTCGACGTAGACGTTCGTCTCTTCGGTCAGACACTGGAACACCTGCGCGGCCTCCTTGGCCGTCTGGTGGATGTCGTCGATGTCGTCGCCCGGCGAGTCGACGAAGCAGGCCGACAGCTGCTGGAGTTCGTCGCCGGCGTTCATCAACGTGGGGGAGTTGTGACTGACGAATCCTTCGACGACGTAGGTGTTCCGTCGCGGGACTTGCATGTCTTCGACGGCCATCCGTCCGACGTCCCTGATCTCCGAAACCGGGTCGTAGAACTGGTCGCGTTCGACGAACTCGGCAACGGGAGACTCCCACAGTTCGGGGTACTTCTCCGCGTAGCGGCGGAAGATACCGACGCCGATCTCCTGATGATACTCCGAGTCGGGATCGATCAGGAACTGCGAGAGGTCGCGGTACGCATCGTGACCGAGGTCGCTCTCCTGGTACCACTCGCGGAGTCGCTCGCTCTGGTTCGGGACCGTCACCGAACTAGCGTTGTCCGACACCGTCGTGAACCGTTTCGCATCGGTCTGTTTCCGCTCCGAGCGGAACCCGACCTGCTCGACGAACCGCTTCCCACAGACGTTCTTGCGAACGGTCACGCGGTAGCCGTCCCCTTTCGGTCTGATCGTCGCACGGATCCCGAGACCGAGTAGCAATTGCTGGACCTGATCGGCGAGCGGTTCGCTGTGGGTGTACAGTTCGATCGCACGGTCGCCGACTGTCCCGTCGGCCTCGAACAATCCGCGGAGGAACCGCGCAACGCACGTCCGTCCGGAATCGAGTACGGCCTCGGGCACGGTAGCGGTCTTCGACGTTTCCTTCAGTAGGTCGTTCCGATCGAGGAACTCGTAGAGCGAACGGCGGTACGCCTGCCCGATCACGCACGCCGCGTCGGTCCGCTCCCGCGTCGTCGGCTCGAAGCCGAACACCGTCTCGGTCAGATTCTGCCAGTAGTCGACGAGATTGCTGTCCTTCTCGTCGAAGGCGACCCTGATGCCACTTTCACGCGCGGTCCCGTCGCCGACGTAGAGCCCCAGCCACTCCGCGAGGCTCGGCGTCATCTCGTCGGGAGCCTCGATGGGCTCTTTCGCCCGGCCAACGTTGTCGCCAGAGACGGTCGCTGTACCGCCGTCGGTTGCTCCGTTGGGCCGCAGTTCGGTCGGCGATCCCTCGTCGTCGAGAAAGTTCTTCTGTAGTGCGAGAACGTCGTCGGGACGGAGGTCTTTCACCTGCCGCCAGTCGTACTCTCCGTCGCCGGTGATCACCCGGAAGTAGTGTTCCGGCGTCGCGCGGACGGTGTACCCCGAGTTCGTCTCGATCTCCCGAACGAGTTTCTCACCGTTCTCGAACTTCGATTCGACGCGTGCCGCCCCGTCTTTGTCGTCGTAGACGCGGTCGCCCGGGGCGATGTCGGTCAGTTGCTTGAGTCCCCCCTCGGTCGCAATCATCGAGTCCGGGGGAACACAGTTCGGCATGAACGCGAGTCGCTCCATCAGATCGACGAACTCGTCGGCGGTCGCCGTTACGTGGTCGCGAATCTCCGCCGGGAGTTCAGGCACGACCGTCTCGTAGGCGAACTTGTTGACGTTGTAAATCGAGAGGGTCGTCTCGGCGTCCGAGTCGGCCGTGGTACCCTTCCCGAACACCTCCTCGGCCAGTTCGTCACGGCGGGGGTGGTCCGGCTTGAGCTGGTCGGGCGTGACCGTAATCTCGACGTCGCGCTTGCGCGCCTCGTACACCGCCTCGGCCAGAGCGATGTTGCGCCCGACGCGCTCGAACAGGTCCTCCTGGGACTCGACCAGGTCGCCGTCGGCGTCCTTCCGGAGGTAGCGAGCCGGCAGGATGTTGTGGTAGGCGTTGCCCGTGAGCCGCGCTTCTAGCGTGTCGCCGTCGGTCCGCTTGATTGGCAACTGGAGCTCGTCGGCCGTCAGGTCGGCGTTACTCATCGCGCTGTCCCCCCGAATCCGTCGTCGTCGTGTGGTTTCCGTGCATGGTTGCGTTGGTTCGGTGCGTGTCTGATGACGAAGGCTCGTTACCCAGCGACCCCGTAAAACGATTCCGCTTGCAGTAATTCAAACGCACTTGTATAGCAGTGACTGCTGGGTCGGAATCGCGGGCTGGCCGGGGTCGGTGTGTCCTCGCGTCGGGACGTATCACCCCAGCCCCTTAATGATATCCAGACCGGAGTGAAAGTGATCGTGGGGCACCGTGACACGGTAGCGCCGGGGCCGGGACGCCCGCGATCGCCGCCAGTCGCCCCGAACGGCCACCGTTCGGGGGCTCGACGCTCCCGATTCGACCCAGGCATTAAGATGCCCCCCGCCGCAGTCACGTCTCATGTACGCGCTCGCACTGCTCGAAATCGCTGGCGCCCTGCCGGGGACGCTCCCGCTACTACCGTTACAGGGGCTCTCCACGCCCGTCCTCGCGGGCCTCGCGGTCGTGGGGCTGATCGTCTTCGTGATCCTCGTCCGCATCGCGATCAAGATCGCGATCCGCGTCGGGATCGTGGTCGCGGTCCTGCTCGCGGTGTTGTTCGGGCTCTCAGCACTGGGCGTGGACGTCCCCCTGTTCCTGTTCGGTCTGTAGGCGGCGCGGCCCACGTCGCCCACGTCGCGCGGCGGCGGTCAGTCCGCCCGGGCCCGCTCGCGCACGTACGTCTCCAGGAAGTTCTCGACGACGTCGTGGCCCCGCGCGGTGAGGACGCTCTCGGGGTGGAACTGGACGCACTCGATGGGGTACTCGCGGTGGCGCACGCCCATCACCAGTTCCTCGCTCTCCTCGGTCGCCGTGGCGGTGACGGCGAAGCAGTCCGGGACCTCGGTCGCGACGAGCGAGTGGTACCGACCGCCACGCAGGTCGTCTGGCAGGCCCCGAAACACGCCCTCGCCGTCGTGGTCGACGGCGACGGACTTCCCGTGGACCGGCTCCGGCGCGTGGCCCACCGCGCCGCCGTAGGCGTACACCGCGGCCTCCAGGCCCATGCACACGCCGAACGTCGGGACGTCGTGGGACAGCTCGCGGAACACGTCCAGCGTGACGCCGACGTCGCGTTCGCGGTCCGGCCGCCCCGGGCCGGGACTGACGACGATTGCGTCCGGGTCGAGCGCCCGAATCTCGTCGAGCGTCGCCGTGTTCCGGACCACCTCCGTGTCGGCGTGTTCGCTGACGTACTCGACGAGATTGTAGGTGAACGAGTCGAAGTTGTCGATGAAGAGCACCCGGGGCCGGCCCCCGGGCATCGACGGTGCGTCGCCGGACTGGGTGGCGCTGTCGGGGCTGTCGGTTCCGACGCTCTCGGTCCCTTCCTCGCCCTGGCTGGAACTCATCGGGACACCTCCCGTGTCGCTGCCTCGTCGTCGAGTTCGATGTCCTCAAGCGCCGTGAGCACGCCGTCCATCTTCGTCTCGGTCTCCTCGTACTCCGAGGTGGGGTCACTGTCGGCGACGATGCCGGCACCCGCCTGAACGGTGATGCGCTGGGACTCGTCGACCTGAGCGTCGCCGAGCTCTTCGACAGTCGCAGAGCGAA